>NZ_JBPGXU010000003.1:0-135259 GCF_056755675.1 Luteibacter sp. KNZ12-1A
GGCAGGTGCAGCGCGACCAGCTGGGTCGGCAGCACGCGCGGATCGTTACCGAGGCCGGCGACACGCGGATCCACCGCGACGGCGGCCGCGAAATTCAGCGCCGCCAGCCATTCGGCAAGCGAACCCGACGCATGCGCCACTTCGAAAGCGGCGCGTGCGTAGGGACGAGCGAGGGTGAGCGCCTGGGCCATGATCAGATCTCGGCAGCGAGCTGGTCGAGCAGGGCCTTGTGGGCCGCCGGATCGATCTCGCGCTGGACGATCTTCTCGGCGCCACGGACGGCGAGCGCGCCAACCTGCTCGCGCAGCTGCTCACGTGCACGTTGGGCCATCGTCGCGATCTCGTCCTGGGCCTGCGCCTTCAGACGGTTGATCTCTTCGGTGGCTTCGGCGCGGGCCTTCTCGAGAATCTGGTTGCCCTGCTGCTGGGCCTTGTCGATGATCTCGGTGGCTTGCAGGCGGGCTTGCTTGATCTCGACGGCGACCTTGGCGTCGGCGTCCTTGAGCTCGGCGCGCGCGCGCTCGGCGGCGGCCAGACCCTCGGCCACCTTTTTCTGGCGCTCTTCGATGGCACCGTTGAGCTGGGGCCAGATGAACTTGGTGGTGAACCAGACCAGGATCGCAAAAGAGATCATCTGGCCCAGGAAGGTCATGTTGATTTCCATGATCTCTCCGAAAGACTCCGAACGCTTGGGTACTGACGATCGCCGTGACCGCGTGGGTCACGGCGACAAGACGAACGGCTGCTTAGCCGCCGACGGCGGCGCGCACGACACCGACCAGCGGGTTCGAGAACGCGAAGAGCAGCGCCACGGCCAGGCCGATGATGAACGCCGCGTCGATCAGGCCGGCGAGCAGGAACATACGGCCCTGCAGCAGCGGAACCAGTTCCGGCTGGCGAGCGGCCGACTCGAGGAACTTCGAGCCCATGACGGCGATACCGAGGCAGGCGCCGAGCGCGCCGAGGCCGATGATCACGCCGATGGCGATGGCGGTCATGCCCTGGACGTGGGCGAGAAGCGAGGCGAGTTCCATGGTGTTCTCCTGGGATATACGAATAACGAAAGGGTGGAAACGAAAGGGCTTGGAATCGAAGTTCTAACGTCGGTGCGGTGAGTTAGTGGTGTTCCCGCGCGGTGGCGATGTAGACGATCGTGAGCATCATGAAGATGAACGCCTGCAGGGCGATGATCAGGATGTGGAAGATCGCCCACGCCGTGTTGAACACGACGCCAGGCACGAAGCTGATCCAGCTCACCATCAGACCGGCAATCAGCATGAACACCAATTCGCCGCCGTACATGTTGCCGAACAGTCGCATGGCGAGCGACACCGGCTTGGACAGGGTTTCGACGACGTTGAGAAGGAAGTTCGGGATCACCAGCACGAGCTTGGCGATCGGGTTGTTCGCATGGAACGGGGCCGTGAGCAGTTCCTTGCCGAAGCCGAAGCCGCCCTTCGCCTTGATGCCGTGGCCGATGACGATGAACAGCACCGCGACCGAGAGACCCACGGTGGTGTTGATGTCGGCGGTGGGCACCATGCGGAAATAGGTGTGGTGGGCGGCTTCGTCACCGGCGAAGGTATGCACCAGCCAGCCGGCGAGGTCGACCGGCAGCAGGTCCATCGCGTTCATGAGGAACACCCACATGAAGATCGACAGCGCCAGCGGCGTCACCGTGCGGCGGTCGCCATGGAAGGTGTCCTTCACCTGCGTGTCGACGAACTCGATCGCCAGCTCGACGAGGGCCTGGCCCTTCGACGGCACGCCGGACGTGGCCTTGCGCGCGAACAGCCAGAACCACAGGCAGAACGCGGCGCCGAGGACGAACGAAATGATGATCGAGTCCGCACGGAGGTTCCAGAACCAGAAATGATCGGCGCTGAAATTCACCGTCATGTGGTTCAGGTGGTGCTGGATGTATTCGGTCAGACCGCCTTGCGGTTCGCTCGCCATGCCTCAACCCTTGAATCTGAATGCAAATACGTTGACCGCGTAGCCGGCCACCAGTCCCACCAAGGCGGGCAAGGGTGGCAGCTTCCACTGAACCAGGATGAGCGCCAGTCCACCTATGAGGACGATCCAGCGAAGGATCATTCCCACGAGGAACCTCATGAACGTCGCTCCCGCTCCACCCAGCGCGCTGAACGCTCGCGCGGCAAGCAGCGCGGTAGCGATGGCGACGACCAGGGCACCCCCGAAGGCGGCCAGCGCGGCTGGACGACCTTGCAGGGAAAAAGCGAGTCCCGCTATGACGGCCACCACCAGCTGCGCGATGACGATGCGCATGGCGAGGTGACGACCGGCTGCAAGACTGTTGAGCAACGCGAGGCTCCCGTGGTTTCGCTCGAAGGCGGCACCAGATGGTTCAACGGGCCACGGTTTAATCTGGAAAAGTATACCAGTGCCGTAAACGACGGGACAAGCGACGAAAGGCCATAACCACCCGCCGGCGCGACCATCCGTCGCGTCGTTGGCGAGGAGACGCGGTCGGTCAGGCCCGGGCGGGGCGGCCTGCCGATGCGCCGGGCGACGTGATCGTCCACGCAGCCGACGCGATCCGCCCGAGGCATCGGGCAAATTCGGCGTAAGCGTTTACATGGGACATCGCGGCAACCGTCGGGGAACGGGGAGTGCCGGAGTGTAGACCCGCCTCCGACAACGCGGCAACCGCGAATTGTTGCGCAGGCAGGTTTCCGCCTGGAGCCGTGGCTCAGGCGGAGTATTCGGCGCCGGAGGTACAGGTCTCGTGCACCACGACCTTCGCCAGGCCGGGCACCTCCGCCCGCAGGCGTTCGAAGATCCAGCGTGCGAGGTTCTCGCTGGTCGGGTTCTCCAGGCCTTCGATGTCATTGAGGTAGTGATGGTCGAGGCGATCGTAGAGCGGCTGGAAGCGCGCCTTGAGGTCGCCGAAATCCATCACCCATCCCAGCACCGGGTCCGTCGGGCCTTCGACGTGCAGTTCTATACGGAATGAATGGCCGTGCAGGCGCGAACATTTGTGCCCTTCGGGCACATTCGGCAAGCGGTGGGCCGCTTCGATGTTGAACGTCTTGAATATGCGCATGGGGACGGCGTCTTTCACGGATGACTCCACATTGTAGCGGAGGGCGTGCCGGCGGCCCTCCGGAAGTGGTATTCACGACGGAGGTCGCAGTTCGGCATATCCGCGGCCGCGATTCATGGACTTTTCATCGGGAAACGGTTGCAGTGGTAACTACAACGGGTGAAGCGAAGGGGCTTCACCGGCTTCCCACGCGTACATTCAGGAGGCATCGATGTGCCTTGCTAGTGATTCGCTCGACGGCTCGCACACCTGCGGGCTGGCCGAGGAAGTATTCGCCGCCTTGCCCTGGCCCTGCGTCGTCTGGCGCCACGAAGGCGGCCGCGCCGTGATGGTCAATGCGGCCTTCCAGCGCGAATTCGGCATGACCGAGAGGGGACGGGCCGGACCGGCATGGTTGGAGGAGCATCTTCATCGCACCGACCACGCGGACGAATTCATCTTTCGCGACCGGCATGCGCCTCCCCGCCGCTATCGACTCACCCGGCAACTGCTCGACGTGCCGCCCGCGGCCTTCCATGCGGTCTTCCTGATGCCCCTTCCGGACGACGAACCCGGCAGCGAGGAGCCGGCGGCGAACGTCTTCGCCAGCCTCCGCCCCGATGTCTCGCTGACCCGCCGCGAATCCCAGGTCCTGGACGGGATCATGGGCGGCAAGCTCAACAAGGTCATCGCCAGCGAGTTGAACATCAGCCCGAAGACCGTCGAACTGCACAGGGCGAACCTGATGGCCAAGCTGCGCGTCCACAACGTGGTGGAGCTGGCGCGGGCGGTCCTGGACACGCCACCGCGCGGCGAGGGCCTTCCGCTGGTGGAACGCGCGTCCTGATCCGGGATGGCTGGCGAGACGGCCGGCGTCAATGCCAAAGAGGGTCCACCTCCCAGTGCTGATGCGCGCCCATTTCATCCTGATAGCGAGGTGACGCCAGGATCGGCCGCAGGAGTTCCGTCACTCTGTCCCGCCATGTATCGACGTGCCCCTCACCTGCGGCACGAAGGAGCTTCCTGATCACAAGCAATACGTAGAACGTTCGGTTGGCATGCCGCAGCACTTGCCTGTTCCAGGCAGGAGAGTTGGTGATACGCCTCGGCGTAACGCCTAGCTGCCAATTCCAGAGCCTGGAATGGTGCGCGCACCTGTTTCGAACCACGCTCAAAGCATGAAACCAGCCCGGAAGCACCGCCTGATGAACACCGAAGTGCCGGGCTACCGCCCTTTGATCCGGATTCTTCATGCTGGCGAGCATTCTGGACAGGGTGCCAAACGACATCACTTCGCTTGCCATCCAGATCGGCAGGTCCGGAAATCCCTCGTACTTTCCCGCGTAGCTACGTACGAACAATTCCTGCGCCCGGCCAGCTTCTGCGCGAACCGTCGTCAACCAGCCGGCGTGCTCGCCCACCCGCCGCTCCGCGGCAAAGTTAGCCACACTTACATGACCAAACGGCCCGTAGAGATGCCCGAATTCGTAGGTGATGGCTGTGCGCAGAGCAACCTCCAGCCGTTCGACCGCATCGAGGACCAGCAATCGAAGCTGGCGATCGAACTCGTAGAGGCGAACAGCTTCGTCAAAAGATGCGCCCGGTTCGAAATTATCGCTACCTGGAAGGCGAAAGCGAAACAGATATCCGGCCACCCGGTAATAGCTGACCCGGCGTAACACCCCTAGCGCGGCCTGTTCGTCGCCAACGTGCAACCCTCTGACCCTCATGAGTTCCAACTGATCGACGAAGGTCAGAGCCTCCTTTGGATACTGCACACGCGTCTCCCGCGACCACCACGCTCCAGGCAAAAAAAACCCGCCTGGTTACGCAAGCCGTGAGGCTAGAAGCGTGGCGGGTGTGTTGACCGAAGTTTATCTCCGGCTGGACGAGCAATTGTTAAGACCACTACCCGAAGCGGCGATCGACGCAACTCCGGAAGCAAATACGCCCCAGGAGCCGTTGAGGCCGCCTGAGGCGCATTGCAACACGTATGGTGGCTAGAGGCGGGCTCGAACCGCCGACCTCAGCATTATGAGTGCCGCGCTCTGACCAGCTGAGCTACCTAGCCATGGAACCTGGTCGTTCACGGGCGGACCCGCGAAGGCCGGGCAGTTTAATCGGCGCAGGCTTCCCGTTCAAGTAGCGCCTTGCCCGCGCTTCTCACGCTGTGGTTGAATCGGGCGCATCGAGCGCATCTGCGGACGCGCCGAACTGGTTCGTGGAGGGCGGATGATCGACGCTGATGGCTATCGACCGAACGTGGGGATCGTGCTCCTGAACGGAGACGGCCGCCTGTTCTGGGCGCGCCGCGTCAATCGCGACGGCTGGCAGTTCCCCCAGGGCGGCATGCGCAGCGACGAAACGCCGCTGGAGGCCATGTACCGCGAACTGGAAGAGGAAACCGGCCTGCTCGCCCAGCATGTGGAAGTGCTGGCGGAAACCCGTGGCTGGCTGCGCTACCGGCTGCCGAGCCGCTTCGTGCGCCATCACCAGCGCCCCACCTGCATCGGCCAGAAGCAGGTGTGGTTCCTGCTCCGCCTGAAGTGCGGCGAGGACGCGTTCCGCCTGGATGCCTGCGAGAAACCCGAGTTCGACCTGTGGCGCTGGGTCGACTTCTGGTACCCGGCCAATCACGTGGTGAACTTCAAGCGCCAGGTCTACGAGCGGGCGTTGCGCCAGTTCGCCCCCACGGTCGAGACGGTGTGCTCGGTGACGATCGGAACCTGCCCGCAGCAGGCCGAGGCGGAGCGGTTGGCCCGCGGCGGGGAATGACGGCCGCCAGCTGGCTGGCGGCCCCTTCACATTCGTGTAGTTGACAATCGTTCGCATTCGCGTTCGAATACGCGCCATGTACATCTGCATGTGCAACGCCGTCACCGACCACGCCATCCGCCGCGCCGCGGCCGAGGGCGTCGAATCCTTTGCCGAGCTCCAGGCCCGCACGGGCTGCTCGGACTGCTGCGGGGCCTGTGAGTCCGAAGCCCGCCAGTGCCTGCGCGAAGCCGTGGCGGAAACGCGTTCCGTGTTCACCTTCCTGCCCTCGCCGGCCTGACGCGCGCCGCGTCCATTCGCGGACGCAAACCACCTTCATTCTCGTTACGTCATGCCCATGCCGGGCCACGTATAGTCGTGCCCTGCACACTCAGGGAGACCCCTCATGAAGGGCGACGCGAAGGTCATCGAATACCTCAACAAGGTCCTCTACAACGAGCTGGCCGCGATCAACCAGTACTTCCTGCATTACAGGATGTTCAAGGACTGGGGCTACAACGAACTCGCCAAGCACGAGTACGAGGAGTCGATCGAGGAGATGAAGCACGCGGACAAGCTCATCGAGCGGATCCTCTTCCTCGACGGCCTGCCGAACCTCCAGCACCTGGGCAAGCTGCGCATCGGCGAGAACGTGGTCGAAGCCCTCCAGGGCGACCTCGACCTCGAGATGCTGGCCACCAAGGACCTTCGCGAAGCGATCGCCTACAGCGAAGGCATCCACGATTTCGTCAGCCGCGACCTCTTCAAGTTCATCCTGGGCCAGGAAGAGGAGCACATCGACTGGCTGGAAACCCAGTTCAGCCTGATCTCCGACATCGGCCCCGAGCGGTACATGCTCAGCAAGGTCGGATCGCTCCACGACTGATCGAAGGCCGCCGCGAGGCGGCCTTCTCCGTTATGGGGAGCGGTTCCTTGACCGTAGGGGAAGACGGGGGATATACCATCGGCGTCTTCACGTCTTCTCCACGGTATCGTCCATGGCTTCACGCCCACCGCCGCGTTTCGTCGTGCGCTCGCTCGACGACGCGGCCAGCGAGCGCCGCAAGCGCCTCGTCCTGACCGGTACCTGGGCGCTCAGCCTGGTCCTGGTGGCCGTGGGTACCTGGTTTCTGGCGGCCCGTGGGCCTGCCGCGGTCTCCGACCGCGGCGGCGTTCGCCAACTCGCCGCCGACAACGAAGACCTTCGCCAGCAAGTGGCCAACCTGCAGCGCTCCGCGCAGGTGGCGGACATCGCGGCGAAAGAACTCAAGCGCAACATGGCCGAGCGCGACGAAGAGATCAGCGGCCTGCGCACCGACCTCGCCTTTTACTCGCGCCTGGTCGGTGGCGGCGGCCAGCGCGACGGGCTGAAGATCCAGGGTGCCCGCATCGCGTCGGTGAAGGGCACGGCGAACGCCTGGAACCTGATGATCACGCTCACCCAGAATGCGCGCCGGGGGGAATTGGTGAAAGGCTCACTGAAACTGGCGGTCGAGGGCATCCAGGACGACAAGGTC
The DNA here is from genome assembly GCF_056755675.1 of Luteibacter sp. KNZ12-1A. NCBI lineage: Bacteria > Pseudomonadati > Pseudomonadota > Gammaproteobacteria > Lysobacterales > Rhodanobacteraceae > Luteibacter > Luteibacter sp. KNZ12-1A. The sequence goes on from NZ_JBPGXU010000003.1 coordinate 7,318, forward strand.
GCGACGCTCGAGGGCGCGGCGCTCGGCCAGGGTGCGCAGACGACGGGACTCCCCTTCTCCTTCAAGTATTTCCAGCAGATCCAGGGCAGCTTCACCTTGCCGGCGGGCTTTAAACCCACCCGCCTGCGGCTGGTCGCCGACATCACCGGCGACCAGTCCGTCACCGGCACGGTGGCGTGGACCGATGCCCTGCGCAACGACGAGGCCAACGATGTTCAGCAATAACCGGAAGAACCAGGCTCCCGCCGTGGGCACGACCGCCACAAGCCTTATCGCCCGTGGCGTCACCCTCCGCGGCGACGTCCTGTTCAGTGGTGCGTTGCACCTGGACGGAACGGTGGAGGGATCGATCCATGCCGATCCTTCCGGGGACGGCGTGCTCACGATCAGTGAGACGGGTCGTGTCATCGGCCATATCGAGGTGCCCCAGGCCGTGATAAACGGTGGCGTCACCGGCGACATCGACGTCACGGAGCGCCTGGAGCTGGCTCCCCTGGCCCGGGTGGAGGGCGACGTGCGCTACCAGGTCCTGGAGATGGCGGCCGGTGCGCAGGTCAACGGCAAGATGGTGCACCGGGCCCCGCAGACGGTTCGCCAGCTGGCCCAGGCGGCGATCGAGGCCGCCCCGGTCCTCAGCGAGGCTTGACCTGACACGGAACGGCGCCATTATGAGCAGCATGAATAACCCATTTCCCATGGCCCCGAGTTCGGCACCGGACTATCGGTCCGCGGGCGCGCCGCTCGTCTTCACCGAAGCCGCCGCCCGCAAGGTGCACGAGCTGATCGAAGAGGAAGGCAATCCGGGCCTCAAGCTCCGCGTGTACATCAGCGGCGGTGGCTGTTCGGGCTTCCAGTACGGTTTCACGTTCGACGAGGAACAGGCCGAGGACGACCTGGCCGTGTCCCGCGAAGGCGTGACGCTGGTGGTCGATCCGCTTTCGCTGCAATACCTCACCGGCGCGGAAATCGACTACGCCGAATCGTTCAGCGGATCGCAATTCGTCATTCGCAATCCCAACGCGAAGACCACCTGCGGCTGCGGCTCCTCGTTCAGCGCATGACCGGTCGGTGGGCGTGAGCGTCGAGCAGGAGCGGGACAAGGCGGTCGCCAGCCGCGCCCGCGAGAACGTCTTCGCCGGCATCGACATCGACCGCATGGCCGAGCGACGTGACGACCGCCTCTGGGTCGAGGAAACGGAACGCTCGCCAGGCACGCGTTTCCTCGTGCTCGACAGCGAAGGCCAGGCCTTCGTCCAGGCCGAGGCGGATATGCCGCACTGGATGACGCCGGCGATGCGTTCCGAGCGCTTCGGCGACCTTCCCTCCACCCTGCTCGGCCTGGCGAACGACAGCGCCTGGTTCACGCTCGTGGTCGACGAAGCGCATGCCGAACTCTTCATTGCCCTGACCGGGGCGCGGCGCATGTCGCTGCGTGAGGCCGGACTGATTCTTCCCGCCTTCGAAGCCGGCCTGTTCGCCTATGCGAAGGGCATCACCCATTGGCAGCGGCAGACCCGGTTCTGCAGCCAATGCGGGGCGCCCACCCTGGTCGTGGCCTCGGGCCACCGCGTGCAGTGCACGAACCCAGACGGCCCGCACATGCATTTCCCGCGTACCGACGCCGCGATCATCGTGATCGTGGAAGACGGCGACGCCTGCCTGCTCGGCCGCCAGCGCGGCTGGCCGCCCGGCCGTTATTCCACGCTGGCCGGCTTCATCGAACCCGGCGAATCGCTGGAAGACGCGGTCAAGCGGGAGGTGCGCGAGGAATCCGGGGTGGAAGTGCTGCACGCCACCTATCACTCGTCGCAACCGTGGCCGCTGCCCGCCTCGCTGATGGTGGGTTTCACCGCGACCGCCAGAACACGCGAGATCCGCCTGCGCGATGACGAACTCGAGGATGCCCGCTGGTTCACCGTCGACGATATCGTCCAGGGCATGACCTCGGGCTCGCTCGGCGTGCCGCCGCCGCTCTCGGTGTCGTACCGGCTGATCGAACACTGGCTGGGCCTGCGCGGCGTGCACCTGGATGAACTGGTCGCCAACGCGTCTCGTCGCTGACGGCGACGCTTCGCCTACAATCGGGGCAACGACTCGCGGATTCCCCGACACCATGGCTCTACGTCTCCTCGCCGTCCTCATCGCCCTCGTCGTCGCCTGGAGCGTCCCGCAGCTGGCTCGCTGGCGCGACGACCGCTGGTTCCGCCATTGGGTGAACCGGCTGAGCGATACGTCAGGTCCGGGACGCGTCGCCGTGGTGCTGCTGGTGCCTGTCGTCGCATGCGCCATCCTCGCGGGCATCCTGCGCTCGCTCCCCTTCTTCGACCTGGGCTGGCTCGCCTTCGCGGTGATCGTGCTCGTCTATGCCCTCGGCCCCCGCGAGATCGAGGCCGACATCGATGCGGTCCTGCGCGCGCCGGACGCCCTGCGCCGCGACGAAGCCATCGCTGCCCTGCGCCACGACGACGCGCCGCTGACATGGTTCGCCCCCGTCATGGTCGAAGCCGCGTTCTACGGCGCCCTGCGCCGGCGTTTCGGCGTGTTGTTCTGGTTCTTCCTGCTCGGTCCCTGCGGCGCGCTCGGCTATCGCCTCGCGCAAATCCTCGGCCGCGAGGCCGCCCTCGCACTCGACGCCGCCACGCGCAACGCCGCGCGTCGTGTCGCCGACGCGCTCGATTGGATGCCGGCCCACCTGATGGTCTTCGCCATGGCGCTGGTGTCGGATTTCGACGCCGTGATGGGCGCCTGGAGGCAGTGGCATCACACCTCGGGCAGCCCGCGCTCCCGTCTCGAACCCGACTTCCTCGGCGCTGTCGCTCGCGCCGGCGTCGATGCGGACGTGGAGGCTGGCGACGGCTACGTGCAGGACGTGAGCGATCCGATCGCGGAACTGGAGGACGCCCGGCGCGTCATCCGTCGTGTATTGATCGTGTGGCTGGCCGTGGTCGCGGTGATCGTCCTGGCCGCCTGGTTCGCCTGAAGCCGGCGATTCGTCAGGGCTTGTCGCCGCGGAGTTCGATGACGCGCGCCTCCAGCACGGCCGCGTTGGCATCGGCCGCGGGGAGCGGCGTACCGCCCACCAGTTCGATCCTCGACCAGAAGCGGCGAGGAAGGCGTGCCCGGCGCAGCGCGCTGTCGCGGCGACTGAAGATGCTACCCCACATGCCACGCAAGGCCAGCGGCACCACCGGCACCGGCCGGCGCGCGAGGATGCGATCGACACCCGGGCGGAAGTTCTGGATCGTGCCGTCGCGGGTGATGCCGCCTTCGGGGAAAATGCAGACCACTTCGCCGTTCGCCAGTGCCTCGTCCACATGTTCGAACGCGCGTTCCATCAAGGCGGGATCTTCATTGCGCCCGGCGATGGGAATCGCCCTTGCCGTGCGGAAGACGAAACGGAGGATGGGCAGGTCGTATATCTTGTAATACATGACGAATCGCATCGGCCGGCGCACGTTCGCCATGAGGATCAACGGGTCCATGAAGCTCACGTGGTTGCAGACAACCAGCGCCGCGCCTTCGTCGGGCACGTTCTTCAGGCCGTCCACGCGAACCCGATAGAGCGTGCGCACCAGCACCCAGGTGATGAAGCGCATCATGAATTCGGGCACGAGGGTGAAGATGTACACCGCCACCGCGACGTTCACGATGCCCGTGATCAGGAAGATGGTGGGAACGTCCAACCCCAGGGCGGTCAAGCCGATGCCGAAACCGGACGCGACGCAGATCAGCAAGGCATTGACGATGTTGTTGCCCGCGATGATGCGCGACAGGCGCTCGCGCGGCGCGCGGCTCTGCACGAAGGCGAACAGCGGCACCACGTAGAATCCGGCGAAAGCGCCGATCATCGTCAGGTCGAGCATCACCCGCCATGCGCCCGGCGTACCGGCGAAGGCGAGCCAACCCAGGCCCGCACCCGGCGTGACCATCGGGCGCGCGAAGAACAGGTCCACGGCGAACACGGTGAGGCCGAACGCACCCATCGGTACGAGGCCGATTTCCACACGCCTGGCCGAAAGCTTCTCGCACAGCAGCGAACCGATACCCGTGCCCAGTGAAAACAGGGTCAGCACCAGCGTATTCACCGAGCCATCACCGCCGAGCGTGTGCCGCGTGTAGTTCGGCAACTGCGCGATCATCACGGTACCGAAGAACCAGAACCACGAGATGCCCAGCACGGCGTTGAACACCGCGCGGTCTTCATGGGTGATCTTCAGTACGCGCCAGGTTTCGCTGAACGGATTCCAGTTGAAACGCAGGTCGGGGGCCGTCGCTGGCGCGATCGGGATGGAGCGGCTCACGGCATAACCCGTGCATGCGATGGCTATCGTGGTGAGCGACGCGGCGAGCGTGCCGTAGCCGGCGATCAGCATCAGCGAGTTGCCGAGGATCATGCCCGTCAGCATCGCGAGCTGTGTGCCCGTCTCCACCAGGGCGTTGCCGCCGACGAGTTCGCTACGCTCCAGCGCCTGCGGCAGAATCGAGTACTTGATCGGCCCGAACACGGTGGAATGCACGCCCATCAGGAACAGGACGACGAGCAACAAGGACACGTGGTGGGTGAAGAACCCGATCGCCGCGATCGCCATGGCGGCGATCTCGAACAGCTTCACGAAACGGATGATGCGGGTCTTCTCGAACTTCTCGGCAAGCTGCCCCGCCGTCGCGGAGAACAGGAAGTACGGCAGGATGAACAACGCCGGCGCGAGGTTCGTGTAGAGCGATACCTGCGCATCCGGCAAGGCCATCTGGAACGCCACCAGCATGACCATCGCGTTGCGGAACGCGTTGTCGTTGAAGGCGCCGAGCGCCTGGGTCCAGAAGAACGGCGCGAAGCGGCGCTTGGCGAGTAGGGAGAACTGCGACATGCCGTGGTCCCTGCGAAAAGATGGACGCCAGTGTAGCCGAGCGCACCGGCGCCCCTTGGATCAACCGCGTGCCAGCGCCCGATGGGCGATATCGTGGCGGTAGAAGCCGCCGCGGAAACGGACGGCACCCAACGCGGCGTAAGCTTTCTCGCGTGCCTGGACCAAGTCGTCGCCAAGCGCGCATACCGTCAACACGCGGCCACCCGCCGTGACCGGCTTGCCGTCCGTTCCTTCCGATGTCCCCGCGTGGAATACCTTCACGTCCGCACCGAAATCGGTGTCGGCGCCTTCGATGGCGTCGCCGGAACGGACCTTGCCCGGATAGCCTTCCGCGGCCAGCACCACGCCGAGCGAAGGACGGCGGTCCCACGAGGCCGTGGCCTGGGCGATCCGGCCATCGAGCGCCGCCTCGACCAGGTCGACCAGGTCCGAGGTGAGCCGCAACATGATCGGCTGGGTTTCCGGGTCGCCGAAACGGACATTGAACTCGATGACCTTCGGTGCGCCCGCCTTGTCGATCATCAGCCCCGCGTACAGGAAGCCGATGAAGGGAGCACCGTCCGCGGCCATGCCGGCGAGCGTCGGCTCGATGATGTCGCGCATCACGCGGGCGGACACCTCATCGGTGACCACGGGCGCGGGCGAATAGGCGCCCATGCCGCCCGTGTTCGGGCCTTTGTCGCCGTCGTCGCGGCGCTTGTGGTCCTGGCTGGTGGCCATCGGCAAGGCGTTCTTGCCATCGGCGATCACGATGAAGCTGGCTTCTTCCCCGTCGAGGAATTCCTCGATCACCACGCGTGACGAGGCATCGCCGAAGGCTTGCTGGCCAAGCATGTCGTGCAGCGCCGCCTCGGCCTCGTCGAGGGTCATCGCCACCACCACGCCCTTGCCCGCGGCCAGGCCATCGGCCTTGATGACGATGGGCGCGCCCTGCTCGCGAACGTGCGCCAACGCGGGCGCCAGTTCGGTGAACACGGCGTAGTGCGCGGTGGGAATGCGATGTCGAGCCAGGAAGTCCTTCGCGAACGCCTTGCTACCTTCGAGCTGTGCCGCCGCGGCGCCCGGACCGAAGCAACGCAAGCCTTCGCGCGTGAAGCGGTCGACCACGCCCGCGACCAGCGGCACTTCCGGGCCCACGACGGTCAGGCCCACGGCTTCGCGCTTCGCCAGCGCCACCAGTCCATCGATATCGGTCACCGCCACGGCTTCGTTGCGCATGCCCGGTTCGTGCGCCGTGCCGGCGTTACCGGGAGCCACGATCACTTCGTCCACGCGCGCGGATTGGCCGAGCTTCCAGGCCAGCGCGTGCTCGCGCCCGCCGCCGCCGATGACGAGGACTTTCATGGGGTATCTCCAGACATTGAACCGCCTATTCTACCCGGCGTCTTCGGGCGCTGCCCGCGAAACGCCACTTCGGAGCCCCGTGCCTTGCCCGTGGCGGAAGGAAGCTGGCCCACCCAGACCAAGGAGATCGCCCGCATGGTACGCCTGCCCCATCTGCTCGCCGCACTGTTCGCCCTCGTGCTAGCCACCTCGTCCCACGCCGCCGGATGGCAGGAGCATCCGGAGTGGGGCAAGGTCTTCGCCGACGCCCATGTGCACGGAACCCTCATGGTGTACGAGGAGGGCTCGGGAACGACACACGTTTTCGACGCGACACGCGCCCGCAAGGCCTACATCCCCGCCTCCACGTTCAAGATCTTCAACGCGATGGTGGCCATCGACACCGGCGCGGTCGCCGATGAGTTCGACCCGATCGCCTGGGACGGCAAGGTCCGCGACATGGGCGGCAAACCGATGACCGAATGGAATCGCGCCAACAGCCTCGCCAGTGGCATGCGCTACTCCACGGTATGGCTGTACCAGGAAGTGGCACGCCGGGCCGGACAGCAAAGGATGCAGTCGTGGGTCGACAAGGCGGGATACGGCAACCGGGATATCGGCGGCGGCATCGACAGGTTCTGGCTGGACGGCGCATTGCGCATCTCCGCCGAGCAACAGGTCGCTTTCCTGCGGCGGCTGGCCGATGGCACGCTGCCCTTCTCGGCACGTGCGCAAGAGATCGCGCGGCGCATCACGATCTACGAAGCCGGCACGGATTATGTGCTGCACGCCAAGACGGGTTGGGCGACGCACGGTGCGCAGAACAATGCCGATCCGGCCAAGGCGGACGACATCGGCTGGTATGTCGGCTGGGTCGAACACGGCGGCAAGCGCTGGTTCTTCGCGCTGAACATCGACATCGCCAAACCCGAGGACGGTGGCAACCGGATAGCGATCGCGCGCGAGGTACTAGGGACGATGGGCGCGTTCGGCTCCCGCTGACCGCGCGTCAGCGCGCGAACAGGATCGCCAGCAACCGGTCGCGCGGCAGCTTTCCGGTTTCGTTGCGCGGCAGCGCGTCGACCAGGCGCAACGGACGCGGCAGGAAGACCGGATCCATGGCGTCGCGCAAGGCCGTCATCACCGCCTGCTCGGTCATTGCCGGTGCGACGACGAGACCGGCGATGCGACGCACGCCCGACGAGTCGGCTTCGTCGAGCTGGAAGAGCACGCCATCGCGCACGCCGTCGATGGCGAGGAGGCGCCGGTTCAAGTCGCCCAGCGAGGCGCGCTTGCCGGCGATCTCCAGCAGGTCGCTGTTGCGGCCGCGCAAGCGGAAAAGGCGGCCCTCGCCGTGCAAGGTAACGATGTCCGCCAGCGTGATCGCTTCCCCCAGTTGCGGGGCATCGACCAGCGTGCCGTCGGGCTGCGGGTGCAACATGACACCCGGATAGAGTGTCCAGTCCTCGTCCGTCGACGTACGGCGGCTGGCGAAGACACAGGTTTCCGTCGAACCGAATACCTCGTATAGCGGCGCACCGAAGCGTTCCTCGGCGATTGTCGCCAGCTCGACCGGCATGGGTGCCGTCGCCGAGACGAACGCCGCCAGCGGCGGCAGGTCCACGCCCGATTCCACCACGGCGCGCAGGTGCACGGGCGTGGTCACGAGAACGCGCGGCTCCGGCATCGTCGCCAGCGCCGCCGCCACGTCGGCCGGGAAGAAGGGCCGCCCGGCGTGCACGCTCACCTCGGAAAGCAGGGGCATCAGCACCGACATCTCCATGCCGTACATGTGCTGCGGCGGCACGGTCGCGACGAGATCGAACGCCTTGCCGATGCTCTTCGCGAGCATGCTCGCGTTCCCGGCATTGCTGGCCACGAAGCTGCCCCACGTCTTCACGTTGGGCTTGGGCTTGCCGGTGGAACCGGAGGTGTAGCCGATGGCGACCACCGCGTCGGCGGCGATCATCGGTACCTCGGGTTCCACGGGCATGCCGTCGTCGAACGCCGGCATCCGCACGTAGCCGGCCGGGGCGGGCGACAGGTCGAGTTCGCCGATCGCATACGAGCCGGGGTGTCCCGCCATCACTTCGTCGACCGCGTGCGGCGCGCGCGACGGCGGAAGAAGATTGGTCTGGCCGCGCACGACCAGTGCCGCGAAGGCGACCAGGAAGGCATAGCGGTCTTCACACAGGTTCACCGCGCTGCCGGCGTCCGGCAGGAGCGAGGCCACCTGGCGCACGTGGCCGAGGAACATCGCGGCGCTGACGGGTTGTCCCGCGCGCCATGCGACCGGCCGTGACAACGAGCCCACCAGCAAGGGCAGCCGTAGGCCGGGAGCCCGTCCGGCAATCTCAAATACGTTCGACGACAACGGCTTCTCCCCCTATCAGGCGCGGATGATAGCGCCGCTCAGGGCGTCACGGATGACCGTCGGACGGTCGAGGCCACCGAGTTCGGCGTCCAGTACGCCGTCGAGCCGGGCGCCGAAGTAACGCTCCAATGTCGGCAGGTCCCGTGCCGGCGGCTCGCCATGGGGATTCGCGCTGGTCGACACCACGGCCCCACCGAAGGCCTTGCACAGCGCGGCGGCGGGGGCATGGGCCGTGATCCGCAGTGCGATGCCGGCATGGGTGCCGGCGACCCACTCGGGCACGTGGGCGCTGCGGGGGAATATCCACGTGTTCGGGCCGGGCCAGGAGGCGAGCACCTGCTCCAGGGCCTTTGCGGAAACCTTCGTCAGGTCGATATACGGCGCCACCTGCAGGAAATCGGCGGCGATGAGCAGGACGCCTTGCGAGTAAGGCCGGCCCTTCAGTGCGAAAAGGCGTTCGAAGGCGGTGCGGTCGTGAGGATCGCAACCGAGGCCGAAAACGGCCTCGGTGGGATAAGCGAGCACGCCACCATCGCGCAGGAGCGAGGCGGCCCGTTCGATGTCGGCCAGCGTGAAACGGCGCATGTCAGTCGGCGATGGGCGCGGTCGCCTTGCTCGTTGTCTTTTTCACGACGGCTTTCTTCGCGGCGGTCTTGGTTGCCGTCTTCTTTGTGGCTGCCTTCTTCGCCGCTGTCTTCTTGCTCGCGGCCTTCTTCGTGGCCGTCTTTTTCGTCGCCGTCTTTTTCACGGCCGACGCGTCCTTGGTGGCCGCTTTCTTCGTGGCGGTCTTCTTCGCCGCGGTCTTCTTGGCCGCGCGACCGCCACGGGGCTTCTTCACCGGGGCAGCGGCCAGCAGTTCCGCGCATTCCGCCTCGGTGAGCGTTTTCGGATCGCGATCCTTGGGAATGCGCGCGTTTTTCTCGCCGTCGGTGATGTACGGACCGTAGCGACCATTGAGCACCTGCACGCCGTTGCCGAAGTCGAGGATCGTCCGGTTGGCGATGGCCTCCAGCTTCTCCTGCACCAGCTGCAGCGCGCGCGGCAATTCGATGACGTACGGATCGTCCTCGGGCTTGAGCGAGGCATACGTGTCGCCCTGCTTCACGAAGGGCCCGAAGCGGCCGATGCCGACGGTGACGTCCTCGCCGGCGTCGGACTTGCCCAGGGTTCGCGGCAGCTTGAACAGCTCCATCGCCTCTTCGAGGGTGATGGTGTGCATGCTCTGCCCGGGACGCAGGCTCGCGTAAGTGGGCTTGGCTTCATCGTCCTTGCTGCCGATCTGGGCGTAGGCGCCATAGCGCCCCAGGCGCACCGACACCGGCTTGCCCGTTTTCGGGTCGTTGCCCAGTTCGCGCGCGCCGGTGGCCTCGTTACGGTCGACCGACTCGGTCTTGTCGTCCACCAGGGTCTTGAACGGCAGCCAGAAGCGTTCGAGCAAGGGCACCCAGGCTTCCTCGCCGCGGCTGACGGCATCCAGTTCGTCTTCGAGGCGGGCGGTGAAGTCGTAGTCGACGTATCGGGCGAAGTGCCCCGAGAGGAACTGGCTGACCGCGCGGCCCACGTCGGTGGGCTTGAAGCGGCGGCTTTCGAGCAGTACGTACTCGCGGCTGAGTAGCACCTGGATGATGCTGGCGTAGGTCGAGGGACGGCCGATGCCGTATTCCTCCAGCGCCTTGACCAGGCTCGCCTCGGAGAAGCGCGGCGGCGGCTCGGTGAAATGCTGGTCGGCCACGATCTGCGAGACCGGCACCACGTCGCCCTGCTTGAGCCGGGGCAGGCGGCGCTGCTCGTCCTCGTCCTCGCCCTTCTGGTCGCGACCCTCCTCGTACACGGCGAGGAAGCCGGGATCGATCACCGTGGTGCCCGTGGCGCGGAACGCCGATTCGCCGACGGGGAATTCCACGGAAACCGTGTTCAGCGTGGCATGGACCATCTGGCAGGCGACCGTGCGCTTCCAGATCAGTTCGTAGAGCTTGCGCTGGTCGTCGTTGAGGAAGGAGGCGACGCTGCGCGGCGTGCGCATGGCCGAGGTCGGGCGCACGGCTTCATGCGCTTCCTGGGCGTTCTTCGACTTGGACTTGTAGACCTGGACGGCGCCTGGCAACGCTCCCTTGCCGTATTCGCGCCCAATCAGGTCGCGCAATTCGGCCACGGCGTCTTCCGAGAGCGCCACCGAGTCGGTACGCATGTAGGTGATGAGGCCGACATTGCCCTCGCTACCCAAGCCCACGCCCTCGTAGAGGCCCTGGGCGATGCGCATGGTGCGGCTGGTGGAGAAGCCGAGCTTGCGCGCGGCCTCCTGCTGCAAGGTGGACGTGGTGAAGGGCGGCGCCGGGCGGCGCTTGCGCTCCTTGCTGGTGACCTCGCCGACGGTGAAGCGGCCGGCGGCGGCCTTCTCCAGCGCGGCGCGCGCCGCCAGGGCATCGGCCTCGTTGGTGAGGTCGAACTGCTCGAACTTCTTCCCGTCCAGGCGGACCAGGCGGGCGTCGAACGCGCCTTCCGGATGGGTCAGGTTGGCCTGGATGGTCCAGTACTCGCGCGCCTTGAAGGCTTCGATCTCGAGCTCGCGCTCGACGATCATGCGCAGCGCCGGCGACTGCACGCGACCGGCGGACAGGCCGCGCTGCACCTTGCGCCAGAGCACCGGAGAGAGGTTGAAACCGACCAGGTAATCCAGCGCCCGGCGGGCCTGCTGGGCATCGACCAGGTCGTGCGAAAGCTTGCGCGGATTCGCCACGGCCTCCTTGATGGCCTTCGGCGTGATCTCGCTGAACACCACGCGCTGGACGTCCTTGCCCTCCAGCAGGCCGCGTTCGCGGAGGATCTCGCTGATATGCCAGGAGATGGCCTCGCCTTCGCGATCCAAGTCGGTCGCGAGATAGATGCTGGTGGCCGCCCGTGCCGCCTTGGCGATGGCGTCGACATGCTTCTCGTTGCGGTCGATCACCTCGTAGGCCATGGCGAAGCCGTGCTCGGGGTCGACGGCGCCCTCCTTCGGCCGAAGGTCGCGGACGTGGCCATACGACGCCAGCACCTGGAAGTCGGCTCCCAGGTACTTGTTGATCGTCTTGGCCTTGGCCGGCGATTCGACGATGAGAAGGTTCTTTGCCATGCGTTACCGATTCCGAGGATCGCGGGGGCGAGTTGACCCCAGCGTATGTATATATTTAGTTGGAAACATATCGCCGTGACGGCTGTCAAGCGTCGGCGATCAGACCATGCGCTGGTAGCGGTTGCCCGACAGCGTCGCGATTTCGCCTTCGAGTTCCAGTATCAGCAGCATCGACGACAGCGCTCCGGGAGCGATGCCCGTCGCGTCCACCAAGGCGTCGAGGGAGGCGGGATCGTACCCCATGACGTCGAGCAGGCGGCGATATTCCTCATCCTGGCGCCAATCGAACGGGCCGGTCTTGCGCCGGCCGACCCCGGCCGGTCCCTCGCCGCGCTCCAGCCGGGCGCGCAGTTCCGCGCCCAGTTCCAGGGCCGCGGGTGCCAGCGTGGCGAGGACTTCATCGGGCTTCTGGACCAGGCGGGCGCCCTCCCCGATGAGGGCATGGCAGCCCTCGGCCAGGGGGTTGTGGATCGATCCGGGCAGCGCGAACACTTCCCGCCCCTGCTCGCCGGCCTGCCGGGCGGTGATGAGCGAGCCCGAGCGGCGCCCCGCTTCGATCACCACCACGCCCAGGCTCAAGCCGGCGATGATGCGGTTGCGCTGGGGGAAATGGTGGACCAGTGCGGGCGTGCCCGGCGGGTATTCGCTGACGATGGCGCCCTGGGCGGCGATGCGCCGGGCCAGGGCATGGTGTTTCCGGGGATAGACCCTGTCCGGCCCGGTGCCGATCACGGCCACGGTGGGCTGGCCCGCGTCCAACGCGGCCTCATGCGCCGCGCCGTCGACCCCGTCGGCCATGCCGCTGGTGACCAGCAGCCCGCCCGCCGAGAGCTCGGCGGCGAAGCGCCGCGCATTGGCCAGGCCGGGCGCCTGGGCCCGCCGGGCGCCGACGATCGCGACCTGCGGGCGGAGGAGCAACGATGCGTCGCCCTTGACGAAGAGGGCCGCCGGCGGATCGGGAATGGCCTCCAACTGTGGCGGGAAATCCTCTTCCGTACACCGAAGCAGGCGCTGGCCGTCGCCCGCGAGCCAGGCGAGGTCATGGGCGAGCGTGGCTTCGTCCGGCCGCTCGATCCACTCCCGGCCTTCGCCATCGAGGGTATCCGGGTGGCGCGCCAGCCAACGGAGCAGGGAAGCCGCGTCGCCGCGGGCGACGAGGCCCTCACGAATGCGCCGGGCCCCGAGGCCGGGGGTGCGCAGCAGGATCAACCAGTCGCGGAGGTCGTCGGAGTCGGTCATCCGCGCAGTTTAGAGGGCGCGCATGGGCTGCCTGTCGGAACAGGCCACCAATTCAGGTGGGGCGTGCGCGCAGCGGTGGAGGCCGGTTCACGGCCCCCACCGTCCTGCGTCATTCCGGCAGGACGAGACGGTCGCCCTTGCGCAACGGACGCAGCGCGTCCATCACCAGCGCATAGCTGACATGGTCGAAGGTGCGGAACACCATGACGTGACCACCGAATTCGTCGGGCAACTGCACCTTGCGCGAGGTATCGCGGCGGTTGTAGTTGCCGCTGACCTCGTCGGGGATCTTCTCGCCCTGGCTCATCACGGTGAAGGTCGTGCCGTTGTCGACGCCATCGGCGGATCCCGCCGAGATGGAGATGACCTGCCGGCTGCCCACGCCGCTCAGGGCGTCGGTGAAACCGATCACGCGAGGATCCGTCGGCATCGACTTCGGCGCGTGAGGATAGAAATACGGGTCGTATGGCTTGTCGTCGACCGGCATCAGGCGGTCGCCCTTGCGCACCTCGAGGGTGGAGTCGACCAGGACCAGGCTGGAGACATCGCCATTGGTCGCGATGACCTCGGCCGTGCCGATCACCGATACCTCGACCCCGCGATCGTCGCCCTTGCCCGTATGCGTGTCGTGGCGCGAATCCTCACGCCACGGGCTCGGCGCCATGGAGACGTCGCTGTCGAGTTCGTCGGCCACGAACGAGCCGTGCGAGGGGTTGCCGATCATGTCGACGTTACCGTCCGAACCGCCATGGTCGCGGAAACGGTTGGTCGGACGGACGATGGCCCAGCGCTGGCCGGGCTGGGCGGAATCGAGGTCGCGGGCGTAGATCTTGTTGCCCGGCGTCGCGCGCAGGTGGTTCTCCTCGAAACCGACCAGGTACGGCGAGCGCTCGACCTCGTCGGCGTCCATCACCCGCAGTTCCTTCAGGAACATGCGCAACTCGCTGAGCGGAATCGCCGGGACGGCGTCGCCATCGGTGCGCACGCGCGGCTGCAGGCCGATGCGCGGGCCGCCTCCGGTCATCGACAGGTTGAGCACGTCGCCCGGATAGATGAGGTGCGGATTGCGCACCTGCGGGTTCGCCTGCCAGATCTCCGGCCAGAGCCAGGGCTTGCTGAGGAAGCGGGCGGAAATGTCCCAAAGGGTGTCGCCCCTGCGCACCGTGTAGGTGTCGGGGTGATCGGGACGAATCTGGGCCGCCGCCGCATAGACGGCCACAGTAAAAAACATGCCGCCAAGCAGCATGGCGAACTTCTTGATCATGGCGGGTTTTCCCCCTTCCCCGGTGCTGTCGCGAGTGTAACTGAATCGTTAACGGGCACAATACGTAAGCCTGCTCGCCCGGTCCCCGGCGCGGGCGTAGAATACGGGGCCATCCTACAGACGCCGTTGCTTGGATTTCGCCGATTTGCCCGCAAATCCGGGCACAGATGCCGCAGCGGCCCGTGAACGTTCAAGGTGACACCGTGTCCACCCTCGCCATCCTGGAATTCCCCGACCCGCGCCTGCGCACCGTCGCCGACCCGGTCACCGTCTTCGATGCCGAACTCAAGCAGTTCGTCGCCGACATGTACGAAACCATGTATGCCGCCAATGGCGTCGGCCTGGCGGCCACCCAGGTCAACGTGCACAAGCGCGTGCTCGTCGCCGACATGAGCGACGACCGCAACGAGCCCCTCGCGCTGATCAACCCCGAGATCCTGGAAAAGGACGGCCAGCAGGTCTACCAGGAGGGCTGCCTGTCGTTCCCCGGTATCTATGCGGATGTGACCCGGGCCCTTCATGTAAAGGTCCGCGCCCGGGATGTCGAGGGCAAGGAGATCCTGATCGAGGCGGAAGGCCCCCTGGCCGTGTGCATCCAGCACGAGATGGACCACCTCGCCGGCAAGGTCTTCGTCGACTACCTGTCGCCGCTGAAACGCGGAATGCTGCTCAAGCGGATGGAAAAACAGCGCAAGGCAAGCGCCTGATCGTGGCCGGCCGTTCCCTGCGGGTGGTGTTCGCTGGAACGCCCGAGTTCGCCGTGCCCTGCCTGGAGGCCTGCCGCGCCTCGGGCGCGGATGTCGTCGCCGTCTACACCCAGCCCGACCGGCCCGCCGGCCGCGGTCGCAAATTGGCCGCCAGTCCGGTGAAGGAAGCCGCGCTCGCCGCCGGCATCCCGGTCGAGCAACCCGAGTCCTTCAAGGCCGAAGCCGACCGCGAGCGACTCGCGGCCTATGCTCCCGACCTCATGGTCGTCGTCGCGTACGGCCTGATCCTGCCGCGCAAGGTACTGGCCATTCCGCGGCTGGGTTGCTGGAACGTCCACGCTTCGCTGCTGCCACGCTGGCGTGGCGCCGCGCCGATCCAGCGCGCCATCCTCGCCGGCGACAGCGAATCGGGTGTCGACCTCATGCAGATGGAGGCCGGCCTCGACACCGGTCCCGTACTGGTCGAGCGGCGCACGCCGATCGCCGCGGACGATACCGGCGGCAGCCTGCACGACCGGCTTTCCGCCCTGGGCGCGGAAGCACTCTCCGAAGGCCTGCGCAGGACGCTCGCCGGTGAAACCCTGGCCGCTCGGGCCCAGCCCGAGGACGGCGTGATGTACGCGCACAAGCTCGACAAGGCGGAAGCCCGCCTCGACTTCGCGCTGTCGGCCGCCGAACTGGAGCGAAAGGTTCGTGCCTTCGACCCCTGGCCGGTTGCCGAAGCGGATGTCGCGGGCGAGCGGTTGCGCATCTGGTCCGCACGCGCCATCGACGGCGTCCCCGGCGTGCCCGCCGGAGAGGTCATCGCGGCTTCCCGGGCAGGCATCGACGTGGCTTGCGCGGAAGGCGCCCTGCGACTCACCGCCGTGCAACGGGCCGGCGGGCGCCGGATCGGCGCGGCGGATTACCTCAACGCCCGTCCGGAGCTGAAGCGGGCCGCCTCGTGAGCCGCGCCATCTCGGTACGCGCCCTTGCGGCCGAAGCCCTGGCCGACGTCGCCCTTTCCGGGCACTCCCTGCGCGAGGTCGCCGACCGCGCCCTGCCCCGACTGCCGGATTCACGCGACCGCGCCCTGCTCACCGCGCTGCTCAACGAGGGAGCTCGCTGGTGGCCGCGCTTCGACGCGGCGCTCGATCGCCTGCTCGACAAGCCGATCCGGCGCAACGAACCCGTCGTGCATGCACTGCTGGTCGCCGGGCTGGTGCAACTGGAGATACTGGAGTTGCCCGGCTACGCCGCCGTGGCCGCCACGGTCGAAGCGGTGCGCGAATTGCGCCGGCCACGACTTGCCGGGCTGGTCAACGCGGTGCTGCGCCGGTGGCAGCGTGAACGCGAAACCTTGCTGGCCGAACTCGACGCGGTGCCGGCCACTCGCCATGCGCATCCCGCGTGGCTGGTACAGGCGATCGCGAACGACTGGCCGGAGCAGGTCGACGACGTCCTCGCCGCCGCGAACACCGAACCGCCGCTGATGCTGCGCGCGAACCGCCGCCGCGTGGCACGTGGCGAGGCGGCGGAAGCCTTGCGCGCCGTCGGCCAGGAGGTCGATCTCCATCCCTGGCTGGAGGACGGACTGGTCCTGCCGCACAGCACCGACGTCACCCGCCTGCCCGGTTTCGCCCAAGGCCATTTCGCCGTGCAGGATGGCGCCGCGCAGGTTCCCGCCGACCTGCTCGGCCTCGCCGATGGCCAGCACGTGCTCGACGCCTGTGCGGCGCCGGGTGGCAAGGCCTGTCATGTCTTGGAGCGGGCGGCGGTGTCGCTGGTCGCGGTGGAATCCGAGGCGCACCGTGTGCCACGTATCCGGCAGAACCTGGAGCGGCTGGGCCTCGAAGCCGAGGTCATCGTCGGCGACGCGGGCGACACCAGGGCCTGGTGGGACGGACGCCTCTTCGACCGCGTGATGATCGATGCACCGTGCTCGGCCACAGGCGTGATCCGCCGCCGGCCCGACGTACGCCTGCACCGGCGGGCGGGCGACATCGACGCATTGATCCCGCAGCAGGAACGCATCCTCGCTGCTTGCTGGAACGTCCTGGCTCCCGGCGGGCGCCTGCTCTACGTCACGTGCTCGCTCTTGCGGCGGGAGAACGAGGGCGTGGTCGCGGCCTTCCTCGCCGGCCGCGACGATGCCATCGCCGTGCCGTTCACCTTGCCCGTGGGGCAGCCCGCCACCGTGGGCTGGCAGATCCTGCCGGGCGACGGTGACCTCGACGGCATGTACTACGCCCTGTTGGAAAAGTCCGCCACCAGCGCCGCATAGACGGCTTCCGTGGCATCGACGAAGCGATCCATCCCGAACTCGGCTTGCGCATGCGCGCGCGCGGCGGCCCCCAGCGCGGGAAGCGATGCGCGCGCGGCCAGCAAGGCACGCAAGGCGTCGGCGATGGCCGCCCGGTCGCGTGCCGGGACGACCCAGCCGTCTTCGCCCTGGCGGATGTTCTCAGGAAGACCCGCGTAATCGCTGACCAGTACCGGCTTGCCCATCGCCATCATTTCGCGGCAGGCGAACGAGATCGTCTCGACGTCCCAGGACAAGACGAAACCCACATCCAGCGCGGCCACCATCGGGCGCACGTCCGCCAGCCGGCCCGTGAAATGGACCTGCGGCGCGACACCCAGCGCCTCGATCCGGGCGAGATCCTCCGCGCCGGGCATCCCACCGGCGAGAACCACCCGCAAGCGCGAGCGCTCGTCCGGCGCCAGCGAGGCCATCGCTTCGACCAGATCCATCCAGCCCTTGTAGCGCGCGGTACCGGCATTGCTGCCGATCAGCAGGGGATCGGTCCCGGCGTCCGGCGCCAGCCACACCGCGCGCTGCTCCGGCTCCGGCTCGCGCAGCGCGAACCGGTCGATGTCCACGCCATTGAAGACCGTGGCCACGCGGCAACGCCTGTAAGGAGAGGCCAGCAACTGGCGCCGCACGAAGTCGCACACGGCGATGACCTGGTCGGTGCCGAAGCGCGAGCGCCAGGCATGTCCGGGACCTGTCATGGGTTTCGAGTTGTGCTTGGTCAGGACGATGGGGGGACGAAGCCGCATGCCACGCACGGCCGACATGACCAGCCGATGGTCCGCCGAGCCATTCACGTGGACGAGGTCGAACCGCTCGCGCCGGAGGTAGTCGGCGAGCTGTCGCCGCGCACGAAGACGTGCCGGAAGACGGCCAAGCCCGTTCGGGAATGGCTGGTCGAGCACGCGCACGCCAGCGATCGTGCGCGCTTCGCGGTTGAGGCGGCTGCCCGGCGGTGCGGCGACATGCACCTCGTGGCGCCCCGCAAGCCCTTGCGCCAGGCCGATGATGTAAGTGGTGTGACCGCCGCCGTCGCCGTCATGAAAGTTCGTGAAAAGGAGCTTCATCGCCCTGGGTCGGTCCTTGCCGAAGCTGAATTCTGGCCGGCCCGCGAGGATCGCCTCTGAGCGGCATCGGCCGTCCGGTAAAGTACCATCTGGGCCGCCATGCGGCGTAGCCGCCATGCCGTCCCGATCCAAGCCAGGTGCCGAGTGCTCGAAAAAACCAACCCGTGGCGCGTATGGATCGTCTCGCTGCTGATCGCGATGATGCCGCTGTCGTTCGCGCTCCCGATCAAAGCGAAGGCCATTCCCGCCGCCGCCCTGTTCCTTCTCGGCGCCTGGATGCTCATCCGCGATCCCGAGGCACGCGCAGCCGTTCGTCGTGCGCGCTGGGTGCTGGGCACGGCGGCACTGGCCTTCGCGTTCTGGCTGGTGAACGTCGCCATCCACGGCATCGACTGGCGTGAGTTCGACGTCACCTCGCACATCCTCGCCTTCCTGGTCATCGCCGTCGGCTTCGCCAGTCCGCTGCGGCCGATCGTGCTGCGCATCGGCTTCGCCGCTTCCGCCGGCGTACTCGGGATCGTCTGCCTGGAGCAGCACTATATCGAAGGCATCGACCGCGTCTACGGGATCAACAACGGGCTGTGGGGTGCCATCGAATTCGGCATGTTCATGCTCGTGCTGGCGCTGATCGCCGTGGTGCAGGCCCTGCGCAGCGAACTCGGCCGTGGCGAGCGCGTACTGCATGTCGTTTGCGCCGCACTGGGCATCTACGGCGCCCTGCTGACGCAGAGCCGCGGACCGATCCTCGCCTTCCTGCCGGTGTTCGTCATCGTGGTGCTGATCCAGTCGCGCCGGACCGGCCGCTGGCGTGAAGGCCTGCTGTTCCTCGTGGTCGGCATCGCCGCCGCCGCGGGCGCGGCGACGACCATGCATGGCGAGGTGCTGACCCGCTTCGCCGCGGTGACGGAGGAAATGTCCACGTACAGCGAGCAGGACGCCAGCGGCGCCGTTCGCGAACGCCTGGAGATGTGGCGCACCGCGACCATGGCGCTGGACGACCACCCGCTGGCCGGCGTGGGCCTGAACCAGTTCGGCGACTATGCGCGGGCGCGCATCGCCGAGGGCAAGGTCAACGCCACGGTGGAACGTTACGACCACCCGCACAGTGAATACCTCGAATGGGCGGTGACCGGCGGCCTGCCGGGGCTGGCCGTGCTCGTCCTGCTGTTCGGCGCCGCCCTCGTGTTCTTCCTGCGATATGCGCTGCATCCGGACAACGCCATCGCCATGCCGGCCAGCGCGGGCCTCAGCACCGTGTGCATGTACACCCTCTGCGCACTGACGGACAACGTGTTCTACCGCCCGATGCCGCACTCGCTCTATTTCTTCCTCACGCTGGGCCTCGCCGTCTACATCGGACGCCTGCTGAATGCCGCCGAACGACCGGCCACGGTGCTCTGAAACGTGGCTTCCATCCACCTGATCGCCTGGAACAACGGCCGAGGCCTCAGCCACGACATCCGCCTGCTGGAGGATGCGCTGCTCGCGCTGGGGCACGAGGTGTCGATCACCTCGGTGCCGCGCCGCAGCCGGGGCCTGCCCTGGCGCGCCTGGTGGCAACGGCTGCGCATGCACGCGCGCTGGCTGGCCCGGCGGGGACCGCGCCGTTACGATCTGGGGATCACGCTCGAACACGTGCATGCGGCGTACCTGCCGCTCGCGCGACGCAACGCGCTCGTGCCGAACCCGGAATGGCTTTCGCGCCGCGACCGGCGCCAGCTGCATCGCTTCGACGCGATCCTGTGCAAGACCACCATCGCCCGCGACACCTTCGCCGCACAGGGCCTGCCGGTGCACGTCATCGGGTTCCAGAGCATCGATTGCCGTCGCGAAGGCATCGAACGAAACCGCGACTTCCTCCACCTCGCCGGCGCCAGCCGGATGAAGGGAACGGAACGGTTGCTTGAGGTCTGGCGCCGCCACCCTGAGTGGCCCACGTTGCACGTGCTCCAATCGCCCTCCACCGCGCGCGCCGAACAAGCTGGCACGGCCGCGAACCTGGATCACCGCGTCACCTATGTCGATGACATCGAGGACATCCGGCGACTGCAGAATGCGCATGCCTTCCACCTGTGCCTGTCGGAAGCGGAAGGCTGGGGCCACTACATCGTCGAAGCGATGAGTTGTGGCGCCGTCGTCCTCGCCACGGACGCGCCGCCGATGAACGAACTCGTGGGCGAAGACCGGGGCCTGCTCGTCGCGGCACACGAAAACGGCACGCTCAACGCATCCGCGCTGTGGCGATTCGACGAGACCGCCCTGGCGGCATGCGTCGAGCGTGCCGCCGGCATGCCCGACCAGGAGCTGCACCGCCTGGGGGAAAACGCGCGGCGCTGGTACGAAAACAACCAGGCAGGGTTCGCCGGCAGGTTGCGCGGCGCGCTCGACCACCTGCTCGGGTAGCCGGTGCCCGGCGGTGTCCACGCCGCACAGACGGGGGGAGCGGTAGGACTAAAGTCAGCCATTCCCGCCATGGTGCGTTTAGAATTCATGATCCTTTAACGGTGACGACGCCCTTGTCCAACAGCGCCTATACCCGATCGGAACATCTCCGTGCCCTCTGGCCATGGCTACCGCTATGGGCCGCGATGGCCTTGCTCGCCATCTTCGCGCACGGCCCGATGCCGATGTTCTCCACGCGCACGCTCGCCGTCGCCTGGGAGATGTGGGCGCACGGCCATTGGCTGGTGCCACACATCAACGGCGACCCGTACAGCGAAAAGGCGCCCCTGCTGTTCTGGATGATCCACGCCGGTTGGGCCGTGTTCGGCGTCACCGACGTGTGGCCGCGCATCCTCGAGGTGATCTTCGGTGGCGTGCAGCTGGTGCTCGCCTCGGTGCTGGCGGCGCGCCTGTTCCCCACCCGGCCATGGGTGGCCAAGGCCACGCCGTGGTTGTTGATGGCGCTGGCGTACGCGTTCCTGTTCGGCCTGCAGATCATGTACGAGGTGCTCCTCGTGGTCTGGGTGCTGGCCGCGCTGCTCTGTCTCACGCCTACCGCCACGCGGGCGCAACCGCGATGGTGGTTGTTCGGGCTGATGATCGGCGCCGGTCTCCTCACCAAGGGACCGGTGATGGTGGTGCACGTGCTGTTTCCGTTCCTGCTCGGCCCGCTATGGAACGAGTGGGCCCGACAGAACAAGGCCCGCTGGTACGGCTTCGGCGTCCTCGGCCTCCTGCTCGGCTTCGCGATCCTGCTGGCATGGGCGATTCCCGCCGGCGAGTCAGGGGGCGAGGCCTATCGCCAGCGCCTGTTCTTCACCCAGACCGCGGGGCGCGTCGTCGACGCCAAGGTCCAGGACCTGCAGAACCACGCGCGGCCGGCCTGGTACTACTTCCTTTTCCTGTCGGTGCTCCTGTTCCCGCTCAGTGGCTGGTTGCGCGGCCTCGTCGCCGTGCCCACCACGTTGTTTCGCCGGCCCTGGCGTGCGGGCACCGCCGCCGCCCTGGCCTGCGCAGGCGTATCGCTGTTGCTCCTGCTCGTGTCCGCCGCGGGCGGCCACTTCCCCGGCTGGGCAGAAAAGATCCTCGTGGTGCTGGTGTTGCTGCCGCTGTTCCTGGCGCTTGCGCGGCAGCCGCTCGAACCGGGGTTGCGCTTCCTGGTGGCCTGGTTGCTGCCCACCCTGCTCACCTTCTCGCTGATCACCGGCAAGCAGCTCTATTACGTGCTGCCCGAACTGGCCGGCGCCACCATGCTGGTCGCCGCGTCGGTCGCCGACCTGCGCGAACGGCACAAGGGGCTGGCTTCGCATTACGCCTTGGGCACATGGCCGCTTTCGCTGGGCGCCTTCCTGCTGGCCATCGCGTTGTTCGCCATGCCGTCGGTGGTGCCGTCGCGCTTCCCGGACAACATCTGGCTGGTGGGCATGGCGCCGTATGCGCGCTTCTTCGGCGTGATCTTCATCGTGCTGGGCGCACTGCTGCTGCTTCGCGGCCGCGGCGAAATGCGCCGGCTGGCCTTCGCCGGCCTCATCGGCACGGTGGCGCTCAACGCGCTCTTCACCTTGGGCCTGTGGTACCGCTACGACCTCACTCCCGCCTCGCTGTTCCTTGGCCAGGCGGATGCCGCCGGGCGGCCCATCGGCAACCTCGGTGTCTCGTACAACGGCCAGTACCACTTCGCCGGCCGGCTGATGCACCCGATCGCGCGGTTGAAGGTCGCGCCCGGCATGCCGACGCAGGTGGACGAGGACGAGGACGACGACGTGGTGCACGACGGGGACACACTGGATGACTTCGCCCGCCACCATCCCGATGGCGTGGTGGTCTCCTACGCCAAGCATCCGCCTGCGAACGCCTTCCGCTACGCGCGCCTGATCCAGCCTTCGCGCACGGGATGGCTCATGATCTGGGACGCGCCGACGCTCAACGCCTTGCAGAACGGCCGGCTTCCGGCCGAGCCGCGGCAACCGACCCTGCTCTATCCGCAGGATTACTGGCGCACGCGGACGGCACTCCGGTGACCGATCCCCTCGTCGAACGGCTGCGCGCGCAAATCGGCGGCGTCCGCGACGGGGCCTTGTTGCGCTTTTCGATCGGCAACGCGTTGCTCGGCGAAGGGCAGTACATGGAGGCCGCGCAGTCGTTCCGCGAGGCGCTGGCCTTCGACCCGGACTATTCCGCGGCGTGGAAATTGCTGGGCAAGGCCCTGCTGGCGGTAGACGACGAGGAAGGCGCCGCGACCGCGTGGCGTTCCGGTATCGACACCGCCACCCGGCGCGGCGACATCCAGGCGGCGAAGGAAATGACCGTCTTCCTCAACCGGCTTTCGCGGCCGCGTTGAGCTTGTAGGGATCGGGGCGGTCGTGCGCGGTATAGCGCTTGTAGTGCCACTGGTACTGCGGGAAGGCGCGCTCCACGCAACGCTCCACGCCCCGGTTCAGCGCCGTGCAGGCGATCTTCAGGTCCGTGCTGTCGATGCCTTCCGGCGCCGGCAGCACGTGGATGCGAAAGCCCTCGCCATCGGGCAGGCGCTCGGCGAAGCTGAATAGCACCGTCGCCCCCGTGCGTGCCGCGAGCCGCGGCAGCAACACCATGGTGAGCGCGTCGACGCCGAAGAACGGCGCGAACTCGCCTTCCCCTTCGCGTGGCTTCTGGTCCGGCAGGATGCCGACGGTGCCACCGGCGCCCAGGCGCTTGAACAAGGTACGCACGCCGGCGCCTTCCGCCCTCACCTGCTCGGGCGCGAGCTTGCCGCGCACCTTGCGCAGCAACGCCTCGATCGCCTTGATGCGTGGCGGGCGGTATAGGATGGCCATCGGCGTCTTGCTGCATAGCCAGTAGTTCAGCAGCTCCCAGCACCCGAGGTGGGGAGCGGCCACGATGACGCCCTTGCCGGAGGCGAGCGCCTCGGCGAACAACTCGCCACCGACCACTTCGCGGACCATGCCCAGCGATTTCTCGGCGCCACCACCCCAGATCGCCGCCACCTCGGTCACCGACTTGCCCGATTCCTCCATGGTCCGGCGCAGCAGGTCGGCGCGATCGGCCTCGGACAACTCCGGACGGGTCAGGCGAAGGTTTACCGCGCTGTAGCGGGCGCTGCGCGAATGGGAGCGCAACGAGCGCCGGCCGATCCAGGCACCCATGGCATGGACCGTACGCAGCGGGAACAGGCTCACCAGCCTGAGCAGGAGATAAAGGAGATAGATGTCCGGGCGCATTCCGCGAAGTGTAACCCGCCTGCCAATAGGCCTCGTTCGCCATTAAGCTTGGCGCCAGTCCGCCGCTAAGCTTGTCCATGATTGCAGTGATCCAGCGGGTCGAGTCCGCAAGCGTCGAGGTCGACGGGGAAACGGTGGGCGCCATCGGTGCCGGCCTGCTCGCGCTCGTGGCCGTGGAACCGGGCGACGGCGAGGCCCAGTGCGCGAGGATGCTGGAGCGCCTGCGCGGCTACCGGGTGTTCTCCGACGCGCAGGGCAAGATGAACCTGTGCCTCGCCGAGACGGGCGGCGGCCTGCTCCTGGTCAGCCAGTTCACCCTCGCCGCCGACACCCGCAAGGGCATGCGCCCCAGCTTCACCACGGCGGCGCCCCCCGAAGAGGGCCGGCGCTGGTTCGACCGCCTGGTCGCCCTGGCACGCATCGCCCACCCGGGGGTGGAAACCGGCCGCTTCGGTGCCCATATGAAGGTTCACCTGATCAACGATGGCCCGGTCACCTTCCGTCTGGAGGTGCGCTGAGGCGTCCTGTCCGAGGGGCCGAGCCCCCCATCCTTCCTCACCGCCACGTGAACGCCCCGGCCCGAACAGGGCTTCTGGCGCGATTTTTGCGTGGTGCCGGTGAGGCCGATCCACTTGAAAACTGGTCAAAAAATCATCAGATGACTATACTGATCGGTTCCTGTAACCCGCGGCGGTCGGCATGACTAATAAAGCTCACGAGCAACAGTCTGAAATCAAACAGCTCATCTCCAAGGGATTGGAGCAGGGCTACCTGACCTACGCGGAAATCAACGACCACCTGCCCGACGACATCGTCGATCCGGAGCAGATCGAAGACATCATGGCGGTGCTCAAGGGCGTCGGCATCGAAGTCCACGATTCCGCGCCGGACACCGACACGATTTCCGACGGCGCCGCCCCCGGTGCCAGCACCGACGACGAGTCCGCGGCCGAAGAAGCCGTGGCGCTGCTGTCCGCCGTGGACGCCGAGGTGGGCCGCACCACCGACCCCGTCCGCATGTACATGCGCGAAATGGGCACGGTCGAGCTGCTGACCCGCGAAGGCGAGATCGCCATCGCCAAGCGTATCGAGGAAGGCCTCAGCCAGGTCCAGACCGCGCTGGCCAGCTTCCCGCTCACCATCCAGCTGCTGCTCGAGGAATACGACCAGCACGTGGAAGGCAAGCGCCGCCTGAGCGAGATCCTCGCCGGTTTCGCCGACCTGGAAGAAGCCGCCGACGCTGCCCAGGCCGAAGCCGACGCCGCCGTGGTGGTCGACGCCGATGCCGAGACCGACGACGAGGAAGTCGAGGGCGCCCCCGCCGAGGAAGAGGAGGCCGGCCCGACCGGTCCCGACCCGGAAGAGGTCAAGCGCCGCATGGAAGAACTGCGTTCGCTGCACGCCAAGTTCCAGAAGGCCGCGCCGAAGGCGGAGATCAACGACAAGAAGGTCGCGAAGATCCGCGAGCAGATGTCGGAGGCCTTCCTCAACCTGAAGCTCCCGTCGGCGCTGATCGACAGCTTCGTGCGCAAGCTGCGCGAAGTGGTGAACGACATCCGTCACCACGAGCGCGTGCTCATGGACATCTTCGTCAAGCAGGTGAAGATGCCGCGTGCCGAGTTCCTGAAGAGCTTCCCGTCGAACGAAGGCAATCTCGAATGGGCCGCCGAACTGTCGCGCAAGCGCCAGAAGTGGTCGCCGAACATCAAGAACTACCGCGAGGCCATCGACGCGGAGCAGGAGAAGCTCGCCCAGATCGAGCGCACCCTGTATTTGCCGCTGACCGACATCAAGGAAATCAACCGCGCGATGTCCGTCGGCGAGGCCAAGGCCCGCCGCGCCAAGAAGGAAATGGTCGAGGCGAACCTGCGCCTGGTGATCTCGATCGCCAAGAAGTACACCAACCGAGGCCTGCAGTTCCTCGACCTCATCCAGGAAGGCAACATCGGCCTGATGAAGGCGGTGGACAAGTTCGAATACCGTCGCGGCTACAAGTTCTCGACCTATGCGACGTGGTGGATCCGTCAGGCCATCACCCGCTCGATCGCCGATCAGGCCCGCACCATCCGTATCCCGGTGCACATGATCGAAACGATCAACAAGTTGAACCGCATTTCCCGCCAGATGCTCCAGCAGTTCGGCCGCGAACCGACGCCGGAAGAGCTGGCGAAGGAAATGGAGATGCCGGAAGACAAGATCCGCAAGGTCCTGAAGATCGCGAAGGAGCCGATCTCCATGGAAACCCCGATCGGCGACGACGAAGATTCGCATCTTGGCGACTTCATCGAAGACACCAACGCCAGCTCGCCCGTCGAGTCGGCGACCGAGACGGGTCTCATGGAAACCGTGCGCGACGTGCTCGCCGGCCTCACCCCGCGGGAAGCGAAGGTGCTGCGCATGCGCTTCGGCATCGACATGAACACGGATCACACGCTGGAAGAAGTCGGCAAGCAGTTCGACGTCACCCGCGAACGCATCCGCCAGATCGAAGCCAAGGCCCTGCGCAAGCTGCGCCACCCGAGCCGCTCGGAAACGCTGCGCTCGTTCCTCGATATCGACTGATCGGGCGACGTCACAAGGTAAGAAGAAAATGCCCGCGCAAGCGGGCATTTTCTTTTGGGCGGCGCCAACGGGAGGCCCAGGACCCTTGTTCAATTGTTTTATATGTTTTATAAAAATGAACATATAGAATTACTGAACAAGGATCCGGCATGGGCGAGCTTACGCTGCTTCAGGATGCCGCCCAGGCGGTCCAGGCGACCACGGGCCTGCATATCCGCGTTCTTCCCGCGCCAGAAGGGCCGGGCGACTATCGGCCAGATGGGCTTGTAACCGTCGAATTTCCCGACGGCACTCTTTCATTCGTTGCCGAATGCAAGCCCCGCATCATTGGCGATGCTCAATTAACATTTATAAGACAACAGATTACGACGCACCACGATCGACCCCGGCCGCTTATCGTGACCCACCATCTTACAAGCGGGCAGATCGACCACTGCCTGGAAATCGACCTGGACTTCATGGACACCGCCGGCAACTGCCTGCTCAGGTCAGGTCCGCGGTGGGTGCTCGTGCGGGGGAACCGTCCTTCCCGGACCACCGCCCCCTCCCCTTACAGGGGCGGCACCAGTTACGCATCCCTACGCGTGGTCTACGCGTTGCTCTGTCATCGTCCCTTGCTCGCTGCGCCTTACCGCGAACTGGCCATGGCGGCGGGAGTATCGCTGGGAGCCATACCGCCGATATTCGCCGACCTCGAGCAACGCGGCCTTGTGTCGGCGCGAGACAGCGATAGACGCAGGCACTTCCTGGCAATCGACCGCCTCCAGGGCGAATGGGTAAACAATTACCCCCACAAACTCCGCCCACGATTGAGCCAACGTCGCTTCAGCGCGCCGGCGCCGGACTGGTGGAAGGATGCGGATCTCGGGTCCAGCGCGCTTTGGGGCGGCGAAGTCGCCGCCCATAGGTTGAACGGCTTTTTACGACCCGCGACACAGACGATCTACCTATCGGAAGGTGTCACTGGCGATGCAATCAACCCACTCCTGAGAAAATACCGGTTGCGGGCAGATCCTGCAGGCGCCATAGAGGTCGTCGAGCGTTTCTGGCACTTCGATGATACATACGCGCATACACAAGGCATCGTGAATCCGCTGCTCATCTACGCAGACCTCCTCACCACGAAGGACTCACGTGCCGCAGAGGCGGCGGCGTTGATACGGAAAGAGTACGTCGGTGCTTAAACTGAGGACCAATGCGCCGCTGGATCCCACCAGCCGAGCGATCATCCGTGCGGTGACCCTGGCCGCCGCCGACATCGGCGTGAGGGTGATGGTGGTCGGCGCCAGCGCGAGGGATATCGTACTCAGTCATGTGCACGACATTCCGCTACGACGCGCCACGGCGGACGTCGACTTCGCGGTGGCCATCCAAGGATGGAATGCATTTGAATCGATGGTCCATCGGTTGCGCGACGACACACGATTTACCACACGGAATGATGTCGCCCATCGCCTCTATTTCCATGCCGACACGATCAGCCATGCCATTCCTGTGGATATCGTGCCGTTCGGCCCGGGCGTGGGCGGACCGAAGTTCAGGTGGCCGAACGATCCGGATATCGAGATGAACGTCGAGGGATATCCGGATGCCGCCAGGACGGCGGCGCAAGTCGACGTCGGCGGTACCGTTATCGATGTGCTGAATGCACCTGGGCTGGCGTTGCTCAAACTGTTCGCCTGGAATGACCGCCATGCCGCGACGCGCAAGGATGCGAGCGACCTCCACGCCTTATTGAGCCATTACGCAGAACTAGGGAATATCGACCGAATGTATGACGACCCAGCACTGCTGGACGACGTGGGACACGATTACCTTCGAGGTTCAGCCAAGTTGCTCGGGCGCGATGTGAAGCAGCTTTGCAGCGCCGGAACGCTGCTCGCCGTACAAAACGTACTAACACCCGCGAACGTCGGACAGCTCGCGCTCGATGCCTACGCCGAACGCCCGGATCTGGATAACCCGCTGGATCTGTTTCGCGAGTTGTTTGATGATCTCGCGGGTGAGTTGCGCGGGTGAGTCGAAGTGGCTGGGATGACAACCTCTCCACCTGCCGGGCGCCATCCGCTACACTCCTTGCGCTGCAAGGGCCTATAGCTCAATGGTTAGAGCAGAGGACTCATAATCCTTTGGTTCCAGGTTCGAGTCCTGGTGGGCCCACCAACGAATGCGATGTCCCTGGTGAGTTGCGCGATCTCACATAGTTTGGCCACAACGGACAAACTATGGCGGACGTCCCATAAGTTTGACCGTGACCGGCTCAACATAAGTTTTCCGGTGCGGACATCCGGGAGGCAGACTATCGGAGCAAGTGATGGGACAAGCGAAGGTGCGCCAGCAGCGTGAGCGGGACAGCCTGCTCCGTGTCTTCGATGATTGGAGCCATCCCCCTTCAGAATGGGAGGCGGCGATGGTCTGTGAGGTCGAGAAGCTCCCAGTCGTCCTCGTGTCCCGGGTTCCGCCTGAGCGCCTCGCGCAGATGCGAATGAAGCCGCGGTTGTGCCACGACAACTGCCATTGGTATGCCGAGCACGACCCGTCCGGTGCCACGCGTGTTTGCTCCGGCTGGCTCAGCGATGGGGGCGGCACCTTCGTCCTTCACACGGTGATCGCCTCGGGTGACGACTACCTGTGCATCACTCCTATGCCGCATGTCGGTGGCACGCACTTCGAGTTCATACCGGACAGCGCCATCACCGTGACCCGAACGGACGACGGCGCTTTTGAGCACCGTCGGAACGGCCAACTGATTGGCGCTGGCCTGCGGATAGATCCTGCCAAGACCCTCGCCCAGATCGCTCGGGTGCGTGAGCGCGTAGCCGCAGGGATGGATCCCGTCGAGGCGGTCCGGCTCGGCTGATTTCGACCCAGGATACGAGCTAAATCGAGTCGACCTCAATTGGCGCCCCTGGCCTTCGGCCTGGGCCTCGCTGCCCAGGCTTGCTCCATCAGCGCAGGCGTATAGGCTTCCTTAAGTGCTCGCATGGCGTTGTCTGAATAGCGCGGGTGCTTCTGGCTTCCGAACTCGAAAACATGGACATAACGGGCATCATCATCAATCCCGAGATGTCCGCGCAGCGCCTTAGCTTTACTGGTGCTCAGCTGCAACTGATCGGCAAGCTGCTGCGGGCTCAAGTGGTATTTCTTCTGGAGATCCAGTTCTCGAATCGCTGCAGCGGCAGTCGGGTCGTCGCCGGATACATAGCGCACGGCGGGCGCGTCGGCGTTCTTCACAATGCGCACGCGGACAGTCGGACCTTCACCCACCACATCGGTTGACAGGGTCATCAAGCGTGGAAACACTTGGTCGATCGGCGCCCCATCGCGAACCGCTCTTTCGATGCGGTCCAGGTCGCGCTCGGAGACCGATACATCGTCACTGACATGGGCCTCCATCGCGAGGAGCGCGCTCATGCGGCCTCGTGCTTCGTCTCTTGCCCGCTTTTTCGGGGCGAGGAGGTCTCTGATTTGGTCATATTCCCGATTGATCAGCATATCGAACGATGGAATCGGGCCCGTGGAGAGGGGCAGCACCCGAAGAGGCAGATTATCGGCCAAGGTATCTTCAAAATGCCCCTGGAGAACTTCGTCGATGGTCGTGATCAACGCGCGGGCGTTGATGTAGAGGGCATCCTCAGGAACCACGATCATCCAATGCTGGGCTTGGTCGCGCATGGCATCGATCACGCGGATAGATCCAGCCTGCGGTTGCGTGATCCATGCCTTGGACTGAGCAATGTTCAATGCTTTTTCTAGGCCGATCGATGTGCCCTGCTCTTTTACAAAGACCGCTTGGCCCTTCTGGACAAGAAGGGCCTTCATCAGCATCTCGCACGCATGTTGAAGGTAAAGAAGAACGGCCTCGGGGCGTCCTTGATCATCGTGGCTGTTGAACGCCTCAAGCCCCCGCCGAAGAGATGCCAGCGATTTGCTTTTGAGAGTCCTTGCTTCTCGCCTGAGCTTCATATGCCCCTCCTGATCCCAGCGCAAGGCTATCATCGTGGCCGGCTGGATGCCGGCGTTACCGCCTGATCCCCAGCCGCGGCACCGAATCCGAGCATCAGGCCCAGGGGAGCCACACCATGGACACTACGACGATCCAAACCTTGGCCCGAGCAAGGCCCGTTCGCATCGCCTTCTTCGTCCCCACAGATGATCGCGGCCAAAGGATCATAGATGCCGTCTTCGAGTCGACTCTAGCCCTTTGGGCCGGTCGTTTTTCCCTGATCGTGCCGTGCGATGAGGCGGGGCCTGCCGTGTCGTATGCGGCATGGCTCAAAGCCTACGATCCAGACGTCATCTACTCCTATGTGGACCTTACCCCTGAGCAACAGCTCGCGATTCATGAGGATCTCTATCCATCCCATCTGATCCGTCACCCGGATGAGGGCGACGACCAAAATGCCAGATTCCGGCCTGAGCTTCCGTTCAAGCCCCTTAGCGTTGCCACAGTGCTTCCGCTGGCTGGCATACCAACCATGTTCAACGCCGTCCGCGGGAGCCGAGTGGTCAGCGCGATGGGGAGCTCAGAATCGGATCGGTCGATTCGAGATAGCTTCGGCTCGGACTTTGCGTTGAGAAACGCACTGCGAAGCCGGTTAGCGCCCTTCGGATCGTCGCTGATTGTTATCGCTGATCAAGAGCTTCAGCCCCGTGCACCCTATGTTGTCCAGAGCGAAGAAGTGGTGCCTGATATCAAGGCTCTTCTTCGGGCAATCGCCGCATCGCCACGAGATGTCGGCCTCACACAACTCTCAGCGTTGGCCGCGCCCCGCTTGGGCCTCGAAGATCAGCGCTGGGGAAGATCCTTCAACTTGGTCGTTGGCGATACAGTCGCCGACCGCATCATGTATTGGAATGCCCGTTTCTTTATCCCGGCATGGCGGGATGGGCAGATGGTGGATATGTGCGTCCCGGCAGAGCGGTTCAACGATGCCGACTTCGTTGCGGCGCTGGCCGAGCTACTCCAACGCCGTAATTCGGTGGACGATGGCCACAACAACAGCGTGTCTCGAATCACTCTGCGCTCGGTCAGTCTGACCCAAGATCAGCTTGAGCCACTCAGGGCGGCACTGGCGGGTTCCATTCGGGGACAGGTCGTGGCGTGCGAGCAAGTCGCATCTCTGGACGGCTGCGTTCCGGGTCCCCGCACGCTGGAATACGCTGGCCTAGCGCTGAATCGGTCGTATTCATCTTCAAACCCTTGGAAGGAGAGCTATAGCACCGGGCATACCCTGCGCCTCGGCTCGCCGCGCCCCGACCACCTACGCGTGCTTCCACCTGAAGCACTGTCACCGGACTCAGGCGCATGGGCTGTAGATCTGGACATCGAGCGGGCGATCAACCACTCACCCTATGACAATGTTCGGCACCGGTGGCGTCTGCCCAGGCGCCTCCGTGTGGCAATAGCGTTTTGCGATCACTACCAGATCACTACTCCCCACGGCCCTTTTGTGGGGCCACGGGTGTCCAGAGGGGACTTTCTGACCGTTTTTACATTGCCAGAGCACGAGTTGCCGCCGATCAATCTGCCCAGCGATTCGGATGCCATTCGCAGCGCGCTCCATAGGGGCCGGGACTGGCCGCCATTCCATCGGCGCGATCGGGAGCGCGCTCCCACCCAGCTTAGCTATTACGCCGATCGGTCGGACGCCGGACAGCACTTTTACGGAACTTTCCAGCTCTTCGGGTCTGTGCGCGCCGCAGCATCCGTGCTGCTTCATGCCTTTTGGCGGGACCAGTTGGAGAAACTTGGAGCTACCGACAGGCGGGCCGTGGCTCGCCACGAACGAGTGCTCCAAACCATCGAAGGGCGACTACGCGGCATAGATCCGAACACGCCAGACTACCGAGCTTCCCTAGCGAACATCGTCGTTCAGATAGTTCATGAAGAAAAGGTCACCATTGGTAATCGATCGTGGGGCCATATCAGCGACGACTTCGAAACCTTTGTGACTGGCTTCATGGCGGCCAATCAGCACGCCGATGAAAAACAAGCCGAGACCGATGAGGAGAAACGGAAGCACTACAGGAAAGAACTTAGTGATTGCCTGCGACGCATGTGTGAAATTGAAGTATTTCACCAGGGATACGAGTTGAAGTGCCCCAAGTGTCTTCATAAGAACTGGATCGGCATAGTGGACCTCAAGTCAAAAATGCCGTGTCAGGTTTGCCACGAGATTGCGTTGCCGCCTGTCGAACGGCCGTGGCAGTTTCGATTGAATGGCTTCATCCGAGACGCATTACAACGCCATGGCACCGGCCCCTTGTTCTGGGTGCTTGGCAGATGCCAGAAAACCTTTCGAGATTCCTTTTGGTTCGAAGGTCCCCTCAACATTTTCTTCGACCAGGAGGCCTACGAGCAGCGCAGGGTCACCACAGACATTGATCTAACGATCGTCCATCAGGGCAAGGTGATCATGTGCGAGGCTAAGCAGTCGGAGCGAGTGTTTGTGAATCCGGGCCGCGTCGCTGAAAACCTGGCCAGACTGCGCCCAGATGTCGCTCTCATCGCTGTCATGGGACCAAGGTCACCTAGTCTCGACGCTAAGTTCGAGGAGTTCTCCCAGGCGCTGGAAGGGACCGGAGTTGAACCTCAGTTGTGGACCTTGGACGAGGAAAATGACATCAGCAATGACCCGTGGTTCTTCATGTGACAGCGGCAGCTGGCATGTAAACATCGCTCATCTCCTGCCTTACCGGCTATTACGTCGAAGTGTGCAATATGGCAACCTAGTAAAAGTCGGATCTCCCTCTCGAATAGCGCTCGAATGCCTCGTCGATCTCTTGCTTGGTCACGGTTGTGCTGTATTGATGCCAACGGCCGGCTTGTAGCTGACGTTCGACCCGGAACCATACCTCGAAGTCACTCCTTCTGATTTCGATCGCTGAGTGAGCGGCGCGCAAAGCCGGATCGATTGGTCCGCTCCGCCCCGGCACGAGAAACGAGGCTGACCTGACCGCCTCGTTCGCAATGGCCGCCGCCTCTTCCGGACTAAATTGGGCCAGCCTCATTGCAAACGTGGTTCCCCAGACCGCTTTCTCTAAAGGATCCGTTAGCTCCCACCCGATTGCAGACGGCAAGTGTTGATCGGACATCATGACTCCTTTCGAACTTGGCGCGATAGAGGCCGGTCGATCGCGATGAGACAGGATCGATGCGCGGCTCGACCTAATGGCTACAGCCGGTCGATCCGAACTCACAACGCTCAGCGGTGTTTCGTGCAGCGTGTCGAGCGCCATCCGGCGACGGAGATCGATCCCGTGGCACCGCAAAGGTCGCAGATGTACTCCGACTCTTTCTCCGCAGCATCAATGAGGTGTTCAGTTGCCTCATTCCCACCGTCGACGTAAACGCGGAGACGGCCGTACTTCTCTTTCACTTGGACGACCAGGATATCGTCGCCTGAAAGGCCCGTGAGAACACACAAACTAGAGCTGAGGCGACGAATCAGCTCAAACCATCCGTCACCACACTCAAAAAATAGGACAGGCTCGATTCGCGGACTGGACGGATCCGTCGGATCCACCCGAACAGAGCCATACAGCGAAGGGAACTGCTGATAGAGGGCGAGCGCGTTCTGAGAATTCATCTTGGGCACCTGAAAGCTGGTGCCCCCGGCAGGACTCGAACCTGCATGCGCGGCTTATCTGGCCACTGCCTTTATCCGGGTATAAACCGGACGCCTAACCTCTCGGCCACGGGGGCGAAACTCACGGGGAGCTAAGCTCACTCGCGGTTTCGCGATATTCGCAGAGACCAGAGGTTGATAGATGGCATGGGAACAGCTTATCAGAAGGCCGACACATCAGCGTGAATGGATATGGGACCTCTTCCGTACCGGGGAATCGGGCTGATATCCCCAGCCCGATTCCGCCGCTCCTCGCTTGCGCCCAATGTAAATCGAACACAAATCTAATCCATTGGCAGAGATACAGCTTTCATCTCGTTAATCGCCTTCAACAGCCGTATCGTAACCGCGCCATCCAGCGCATCGCCTTGATATCGGACCTCATAAAGCCCCTGCAAGTTGGATGGAAGCTTTACGCCGTCGCGGACAAGAAGAATGAAACGCCTTCCGTATAGTGCCATCGCGGCCCCGATCTCGATCAGTACGTTCGAGTTAATTACCGTGTGCTCTCGAGCGTCGGCATCAAGAAGAGTCAGCTCACCATCGACATGAATGATCGCTGCTCCGCAGCCCCGCATGTCGTTCATTACCTTATCAGGTACGGGCTGCGCGACCGACTCCTTTTGGATCGATACGACAGGGATCAACTCACCGAAGCCCAAGAGCTCCTTGATCGGTTCGATGAACGCAGTATTTTTCCCATGCGTGATAAAAACCCGACGCAACCTGGAATCGTTATGCGTCGCGGAACGTCTCGATTCATGCATGACTTCCGCAGGCTCCGGCTCCGAGACAATCCGCACTAGATCCTTAATTTCAGCGTGTGGAGGCTCGACTGAGCTCTCCTCGATCTCCTGAGATCCGGTGGGCGCTGCGGGCTTGGTTCCGCCGAGATTGACGTATTTCCGATCCTTGATCGTCTGAAGAAAGCCGACTGAGTCGGCTCCCTTGATGACCATGTCTAGAACCTGCTTTGTCCGATCGGCCGGCACTCCCATTCCCTTTAGGACGTTCATGCCGATGTCCTCGCGCGGCATCGGAGAGCCCGAGTATTTCGAAAGGAACTCCCTAAGAATTCGCGGCTTCATGAGTGCTTCGCGCTTACCTGCTAGATCGGCCCCTTCATCTTGAGGTTCTACGATCTGGGTTGCGAGGTTGGTTGGTGCGATCTGGGCAGCGTTGTAGCCACCGGTTGTCAGGCCGTAAGCGATGGATGCGCCGCACAACATTCGAAACTTACCACTAGTAGGAGTGAGATCCATTGCTGCCGCAACGTCGAGTGGCGCGGCTGCGTGCCCGCCGTACTCTTGAAGCAACGCCTTGGCCACTAAGAGTGCCTCATCCAGGTCGTACGCCGGGATGTCTTCTTGGGACATGTAAGAACGGGGTTTCACCACCTTCTTGGCAGGTGTCGCCTTATTTGCCGGTGTCGCCTTCTTGGTTGCCTTACCCATTGCTACTCCTTAGCGTTCTGTGTTGGAACGTGCCCAATCGGCAGACTAGATTATATTTGCGGTGTAAATATAGATCTGGCACCCCCACAACGGTCGCGCCAACATCCAATGCAACACCCAGCCCAGATGCGGATGGCGGCAATCAATAAGCCACCTGTCCACCGCCGGCATGCGGTCCGGGTAGCTAGATAGTTCGCCCGGTTGACTTCCGTTACAGTAACGAACGGCCCTATTTTTACTTCAAAAACAGCCGCTTGCCAAACGATTCGAACAGGCCTAGCTTTAAGCCTTAGCAGGACAAGGCAGGACTATCCGTGGGCCCAATGCAGCCACTGGAAACGCTTCTGATACGCGAGTTTGGCGTAGTGGTCAGTTCTGCCGATGCCGCGCACCTTCTTGGCTTCAAGAACACGGACGCGCTGGCAAAAGCGAGAGGCAGGGGCCTGCTGCCCATTCATATGTTCCGGATTCCGCACCGGAAGGGCTGGTTCGCCGAGACCTCGGCTATTGCCAAATGGCTCGATGTCGCTGCGACAGGGATATCGTCGCCCCCCACTAGTCGAACCCAGTCAGGTCTGGTGGCCAAGGAGGAGTCATGACCTAGTCCGATTTCTGAGGGCTAGAAAAGCAAAACCCGGCTTTGCGGGCCGGGAAATGCTTGAGCTTAGCGCTTGGGAGCGTTGTGAGCTCACTCTAAACCCTCCATCCAGCAGATTTCAAGTACCCGCTGCAGCCGGGTCGGGCGCGTTCTCCCCGTCGGCACGCAGAAACGAAACTGCAGCTTGCGCTCGTGCCCGGACGCAGCCGGAGGTCAAATTCCGTCCATCCAGCGGCTGTCCTGGACTGCGCATTCTGCGCTGCGGAGGTGCCCAAATGACGGCTTCTAACTGTGTGAGCGCGGACGAACTCCGCTCCCGTGGCCTGACCGAGGCCGGAGTCAACTACGTACTGCGCGTATCGGATTCGCCCCCGGACAGGAAAGTCGGGCGCAGGCGGCGCCGCAATCTGATACTCCACGTGCCGATGCCCGCGTTGGGAGTCTCCCTTCAAGCGGAGTCCCTGTCGGGAGAGTTCTTTTTTCTCGTTCAGCTCAACGGTCGAAACGACATATGCGCTGCCTATGATCAGCCGACACGTGTTCCATTGCAAATCACTGATCGAGCGGGTCGTCGAACCCGCATTTCATATACCGCCGACTACCTCGTAGTCGATGGTAACCAGGTCGCAGTCTACGAAGTGAAGGCCGACTTCGAGCTCGAAAGACTCAGTGACGAACGGCCTTCAGATTGGCGTCGGGACGTCGACGGATACCACTACTTGCCCGCGGAACATCATTTTTCTGAACTCGGCATCAAGCACATAGTCGTACCGATTAGCCAACTTAGTTCAGTCCGTGGAGACAATCTCAGGTTGCTCCAAGCCTCGCGTCGCCAGACTGACACTAAGCAGCTTCGAAAAATGCGCCATATCGTCCACGGAATCGTGGCATCGGAGTACGCAATCCGAGGTAGCGAATTGCTAGAACGGCTCGGATGCAGCGACGCTACCGCCATTCTCCAACTGATCGATCAAGAACTCATCTTCGCATCCCTTGACCAGACAATTTTGTCCGACATCGAAAACGTATGGCTTTCGTCCTCTCAAAGCGACGTTGACATAATTCAGCAATCGGACAAGCACCTCACTCAGATTCTTCGTGATCAGTCCACACTGACGACGAGCGACGTACTTGGCGGAAAGTATCTTGCCGACGTTGCTATTCGGATGGCGATCATAGACGGTGCAACTAGGATCGGCCGTCGCGGCAAGGAGGTGTCCGCCCGCACCGTGCGTCGATATCGGAAACTCTTAAGAGACGGCGGCGGTGATATCCGATGTCTCAAGCCCAAGTGGGATGTGTGCGGCAACAACGAAGCACGAATCGGAGCGACTCACCTCTCCGCAATCATCGGTAGCATCAGGGAGGGGCGGCGAGATACGAGTTGTCCCACGGTCTATGCCTGCTACCAAAGCTACCAGGCTTCGCATGGCGCATTTGGCGCCGCTACTGAGCTTTACCACGAACGCCCCGTGTCTCGCGCGACTTACTATCGAATGTGGGAAAAAGCCCAACACACCGACAGTGATGCGTTAGAGAGGGGAGGCCGAAGGCTTCAGAACGCTCAAGCCGATGTCTTTGACCCTATATCTAAGACCATCATCGCCACTCGCGCATTTGAGACAGCGCATATAGATCACTGGAAAGCAGACCTGTTCGTGGTCATCGGTCATCTAAAAGGGAAAAAGCTTACCGCCCGACCTTGGGTGACCGCCATGGTCGACTCGTTTACCGGAGAGATTCTTGCGCTATGGATGTCGCTGGCAGCTCCCAGCAAGAAATCGTGCTCAATGGTCATTCGCGACTGCGTGCGAAGGCACGGGAGGCTTCCTGAAATGCTGGTTGTCGACGGGGGATCTGAGTTCAGGAGTGTCCACTTTGCGGTCATGCTTGCAACGTTTGGGGTCATTCGGTGCGAACGTCCGCCTGAAGACCCTCGTTTCGGAAAGGAGGTCGAACGTCTCTTCGGTCATCTCAAAGAAAAGTTCGCGCGCGGATTACCCGGGTTTGGCCTCAGCATCGAACAGGCCCGCGCGGTATCGGGGTCGCACAAGGCGCATCGAACTGCGACTCTGACGACATCCTCTGCCTTTGAAATCCTCGAACGGTATGCCTTCCAGGGATACAACTTTTCAAAGCGCTCGTCGAGCACAGTCAAGACAAGGACAGACATGCGAATGGCAAGCACGGCTACGTTCCCTTCATCAGGGGTCGCCATCCCATGGGACCTTCCATTCATGATTTCCACGTCTATCGATGCGCCTCAAGCCGGGTACACGCTTTTCCGTGGGAGAGGCATCCACGTGGACGGGCAGTGGTACACCAATCCCGCACTCCTTAGGTACTACGGCTTCAAGAAGGACATGCAGGTCCGGCTCGAACCGTTTGACTCATCATTAATTTATGTGTGCATCGACGAGAAATGGCTCATCTGCAGAAATACGTCAACAAGTTACAACGCAGCCGCCTCAGATCGCCGACTGGTAGAAGAAGCACGTGAGCGCCATGAGCTGCGCGCATTGCGGAGGGAAATTCAAGTGCAGCTGGATGCGGAGGCGGCATCCATCGTGAGGAAGAGTCTCGATCAGATAGCCAAGCGGCCGGCTACTCCCGACATCACTTCCCGTCCTGATACACCAACAGGTAATGCCTTCGACCACGCCAGGAGAAGTGCATCTTCTGACGAAGCGCCGCTGGAGGAGCTCGATGAATTCTAACTTCCTCAAGATCACCGATAGGCCGATTGACCACCTTCTGTTCAATCAGGCTAGGACGATATTTGGCGCGATGTGTGCGAGCGCGCACCCGGGCCAAGTCATCGCCATGGTGGGCCCGACACAGGCCGGAAAGTCACTTATCTTCCGACGGATACTCAAATCCATGACTGACAACGCCGAAACTGAGACCGACGGAAGAATCCCACTGGTGTCGGTACAAATCGAGACCGTCGAGGAAGGGCGAGTCAAGGGGAAATGGCTTGATGTCATGATCCTGAAGGCACTTCGCCACCCCGTTTACATGCACATCGGCGATATGGATGAACTCGACCACTATCTCCCAAGTAGGGGCCGGGATGAAGCTTCGCTTCGTATCGCAATGAATGCCGCCCTGACTGCGCGAGCGACAAATTGCATCGCGATCGACGAGGCTCACCTTCTTACAAGAAGCAAGAGATCAGCATTTCGCGGGTATATCCTTGAGTCCCTGAAGTCCGTGGCTGCGATCGATAGAACGCTACTGTTGTGCGGAGGTTACGAACTCGCCTACATGGGCCTCTTCGATCATCCCCATTTCGCCGGACGTACGACGGTATATGACATGGGTCGTTACACGACATCGGCGACACATGTGACCGAGTGGATGAGAATTCTCAACTCCTTTAGCAGTTACCTACAGCTCAAACCGCTTACGCTTCTCGTAGATATGGCTGAGCCGCTTCTGCTCGCCTCGAACGGAACCATTGGGCTGCTTGAAAAATGGCTATGGACCTGTAGGCAATCTACGGAATGCTTGGGCGTCCCGATCACCGCAGATGTGATACGACGATGTGCGCCCCCAATTCACGAACAAAAGCTCATATACGAGGATATACGTAGGGGCGGGGACTCTTTGAGCAACGACGGGCCTACCGCCGAAGTCCGGGCATCCTCTGCAGAAGGCGGCGCGCAGGCTCGAGCTAACCCAGACAGTCCCGCCGATCCTAAAGAGAAGCGCCGGGCGTTCGAGAGCTTGCCCCAGCGTATAGAGATAAAGGGAATAGAAATCTACCAGGGCGATTGAGTGTCTTCCGAGAACGCGACGGCAAGGCTCCCCATCCCTGAGAGCGCGGCACTGACAATACGGAGTCCGAGCCTTGGCCGACTACTTCCGATTGACACCCCAGGGGCTTGACTCCGAAGAAATAGAGTCATTCCCATCTTACTTGGCCCGACTGGCTGCAGTGCACGGCGTAAGTATCCAGCAATTCTGTACTCATCTTGCACAGTGGTGGGGCAGATTTGGCGACGGCTCTAAGCTTCCTTCGGATCGTCTCTATCAATCATCTGTTGCGCTATGCGGGGTCCAGCCAACGCTGAAGCTGTATGTGCGCGCGCTCACGCAGGCGACCGGAAGTAGACATATCGAACGGACTACGCTCCTGGCGATTGCGCCGGCTATCTCAATGCGGACAACCGCCCTCACACGTCGAGGCAGGGCATGGTGCCCGACATGCCTCCACGAGCATGTGTCATCAGGGTCGACCGTCTACGATCGACTTTCTTGGTCGCTCGCTTTGATTGAGCGGTGCCCAATTCACCACACAGAACTGGTCTCATCCTGCTCGGCATGTGGCTCGCCGCAGACTCAATGGCCGCGTAGCGGTGCGCTAACTCAATGCTTTCGCTGCGGCTCGGACTTGGATACGCCCACCAAACTCTGGAAGATTCGGGATCGGCCCACGTTTGGTGAACGAGATTGCATTGAGCTAGTGAGTTCTATTGCGACAGGTCAGCTCATCAGATCCGTCGATGAGGCTTGCTGGAACTTTTGCACCGAGATGAAGCGGCTTGGACTTTATCCAAAGGATTCCGCTCCGCCACCATATCGTGAAGCAGCGCGAATCGAGTACACAACCATGGTAAGCCTTCGAAACCAGAGGCACCCCAATTTTCCCTCGCTGCTTCGCCAATGCGCTGCCGCGGGAGTGCGAGCCATCGATATCCTGACGTCACCAGTCGAAGCGGCGCGCTCTGCAGGACAGCTCGTGCCGCCTCTTATTCCTCCGAACAGCAGCCCGCATAGACGAGAGCCATCGTTTCATTATCACGTTTCGGAGCGCATACGCCGAGAACTCAAGAGGCCTAGCCACGACAGGATTACGCCTTACCCCGTTATATTGCGCGAGCTTGGCATTTCGGATGGATACCTACGCTATAGATTTCCCGGCCTCACATACCAGTACAGAAACCGCTGGCATCGTGAGTTTGAAGAATGCGAGCGCAATGAGGCCACGAGAATAAAGATCTTTCTCACAGCCGCGCTTCAGCGCTATCCCTCCGCAGAATTTCCGCACCAAAAAAGCATCGTCATGGCAACTGCCAGATACTGCGGCTGTGGCAAGAGGCGGGCGAGATTGGCTCTCAATCAGCTAAGGAAAGAGCGCACATGAGCACGCTGGCCGAAGGGCGGCAACTTCCGACCTGTGTCTTTAAGTCAAAATTGACTCTCTGATGTGCTCGGTACGGGCACGAGGCGGGCCTTAGAGACGCGATTTGTATGCGCGACGCCCTTCACGGCTCTCGTCCACCGGCCGATTCGGCGGCCAATCTCTATTCGGTAAGAACGGCAACGCGTGTCGTGCGACCACCGAGGCGCGTGGCAGCTATCCGTTCAGTATCGGAGAAAAGCGGCGTAGGGTCGATTCAGGCAGGGCCGTTAGAGGACTCTAAGATGATCGATTCATTTCCGCGGGAAGCGCACCGTGCGCATATTGCTGTAGCGCAGTACTTGCGAATGTCAACTGAGAAACAGATCTATTCGGCAGCGAACCAGGCGGCCGCGATTGCTCAGTATGCGACTGCGAACGGAATGGAAGTGATTCGGAGGTATTCCGACGAAGGCCGTAGTGGCGTCCGCCTGGAAGGGCGACGTGCGCTACAACGGCTGCTTGAGGATGTGCAATCCGATTCCGTTGAGTTCAAAGCGGTGCTCGTGCTTGACGTTACGTTGGTGAGAATAGCCAAACTATGCGAGATGGGCGCGGCCAAACCTCGACGGACGTCTGGCAAGTTGTCCCCTCCTTGGCACGGCTGGACGTCAGGAGCCAGCGAAGACCGCCATCCGTTCCCACGCAACTTGCCGGCACGGCTTAACCCTGAAGTCGCCGGACGCCGGCACCGTTCAGGTTATTATCGATGGCCAGCGCGACGTGTGGACAGGTGTAGGTAGCGACCGATCAGCGCAACACACTTCTACGAATGGCGACATAGTCGCGGTCAGTTCGGCGACTAGCTAAAAACGAATAATCGTCAGAGACCGACGCGCGTCCCACGGGGCGTTCGTCAGCACTTATTGCTCCAGTCACGCCCCCTAGACGTGACGAAGTGAGTAAAGCGTCGCAATCGTGCGAGCATCGGGCGGATGCGAGCTCGAACGCAACGATTGCGAAGGGGTCGACAAAACCGCCTGCCCAAACTTTGGCGCGGTAGGTGCGGTTGTGTCGACTGCCGCGCGGTGGCCATCTTCCACTTGCACTTTCACTTCAACTTAAGGCGCGAGGCGAAGAAACGGCGTGTAGAAACTAACATCATATCCTTGGACAGAAGCAAGTAGCACCGGATCGGCGTGTGTCCACACTTCCGCTCGCATAGTTCCGAGCGCGAGCATGGCATCTACATTGCTTCCCATATTCTCAAGGTGCTCGAGTCGTGCTTCTGAGCTTACGAATTCCTCGTAGAAGACCGCCTTGGAGCCATCATCGCTGACGAAAATGTCGAGTCGGACTGTACCGGTGTCTTTCTCGCGCGTCAGCCGAACCATGTTCTCGGCGATACGCTTGAATTCCTCGCGCATGCCAGCGTGAATGTCAAAACGGACCACCGCCTGAAACCGACTCATGCTTGAACTCCTTCCTGCTCGGCTTTTAGCGTGGGGAAGTCGGTATATCCAGCAGCGGGTCCTTCGGGCTGGTGCCCGAAGAAGACGCTATGGTCAGCAGTATTGAGTGGTGCATTCGCAGCGAGACGGTCAATGAAGTCCGGATTTGCCAGGACGTGCATCCCGTAGGATTCCAGATCGGCGAGACCCGACGCGATATCCTTCCCGATATCTTCGCGAGCGCGCCCAGGGCGGTTGAGGATGATCGCCTGATGCCAGATCTTACGGAAGTCGTGCAAGATGTCGTCCGCGCCATAATGGACGATGTGAATGTAGGCGAGGCCGAGCTTGTCCAGCTCGCCCACAAGGTAGCGGAACAGATCCGGTCCTTCCGGGCCGACGTCCAGGCCGAAACCGGTGAAACCGGGTGAGAGGCGGATGCCGGTCCGGTCGGCGCCGATCTCGGCGATAATGGCCTGCGCGACCTCGGTGGCAAATCGTGCCCGGTTCGCCATCGAGCCGCCGTAGCGATCGGTGCGTTGGTTGGAGCTGATCGCGAGGAACTGGTGGACAAGGTAGGCGACGCCGTGGATTTCGACGCCATCGGCGCCGGACTCGATCACGCGCCGTGCAGCATAAGCGTAGTCCTTAACCGTCGCCGACACCTCCTCGGTCGTCAATGCACGGGGAACCGGAATGTCCTTCATCCCTCCCAACGTGTAGATCTTTTCACCCGGCGCGATCGCGGAAGGCGCGACGCCCTGCCGGTGATGCGGCGTGTTGTCGGGATGCGACATGCGCCCCGCGTGCATGAGCTGATAGAAGATGTGACCTCCCTGCGCGTGGATCGCCTCATTG
Organism: Luteibacter sp. KNZ12-1A; assembly: GCF_056755675.1. Lineage (NCBI taxonomy): Bacteria > Pseudomonadati > Pseudomonadota > Gammaproteobacteria > Lysobacterales > Rhodanobacteraceae > Luteibacter > Luteibacter sp. KNZ12-1A. Next base: position 50,907 of record NZ_JBPGXU010000003.1, read on the forward strand.
ACCTCGCGCCAACCTGCCACATGGGCATCGGTGTAGATGCCTGGCGTCAACGGATAACCCTGCCCATCCTCCGATGGTTGCGTTCCTTCTGTGACCGTCAGGCCTACGCTGGCGCGCTGTCCATAATATTCAGCCGCCAGAGGCCCCGGAGTACCATCTTCGTTCGCGCGGGCGCGCGTCATCGGTGCCATTACGAAGCGGTTCTGAAGATTGATCCTTCCAAGCGTAAAGGGCGAATGGATATCGGTCATTCGTAGTTCCACTGTCTCGTGTTGAAGGAACCCAGCGTCTCCTACGTGGGAGGCGAGAACTGGGTGTGCCGTGCAGCAGCGATGGTCACGTCACGACGGCAGCGGGCTGTCGATCTTGACGAAATCATGGGCAATCAGCGGACCACCGGGGGACTGGAAAAGACGGCTGCCATGCTCCACGTCGCCCAGGTCCAGTCCAAAGAAACCGAGCTGATCGATCAGCTTCGCAACCACGGCCTTCGCATCCTCGTCGTCGCCTGCGTAGAACAGCACGCGCCGCCCTCCATCGGCATCGGGCGATTTCTCCAGATTCATGAAAAAGTGATGGTTGAATGCCTTCACCACGCGCGCCCCAGGCGCCCATTCCTGGACGATCGAGGTGGATGCACGCCCGGCGATATCGATGGGCGGCAACGGAGGTTTCTGCATGTTGTTGTTGGTGTCGATCAGGATTCGGCCCTTCCAGTCGAGCCCGGCTAGTGCGCCCTGCAGCTTGGGCCAGTTCACCGATACGAACACGATATCCTTGGCGGCCGCTTGCTCGCGGGTGCCTGCCGTGATCGAGGCCCCCGCTTTGGCGACAAGAGCGGCGAGCGTTTCCGGGCCCCGACTGTTGGCGATGGTCGCTGCAATACCTCTGGCGCCGAAACGCTTGGCGATCGCGCCGCCGATCATTCCGGTTCCAATAATTCCTATTGAAGGCATGTATGGTCTCCAGATTCATTCACGAGAAGCGCCGACCACGACCCGGACGGAGGCGGGTTGCGGTTGCGGTTGTAGCTGTGGCTAGACAAAGGAAGTCCCATCCAACGACAACAAGTCGGAATCAGCCCCGGTAGATCGGAGTGGATCCCGACGAGCGTTGGCGGTTTCCGAGCGAGAAAAGCTGTTCCTTGAGCGCGGCGATGTTGCGCTCGCCGGTCACCAGCCCTCTGGCGGTCGCGTGCACCGAGTAATAGCCGAGGTGCAGATCGTGCGGATGCGGTATGGCTGAGCCGAGAACGAACGTCGCACCTTCGGGGCCGCCTTGCAGGGCAATCGTGCCATCGTCTTCCGAGAAGACGAGCAGCTCGCCGTTCGAGGCCTTGGTAGAACCGGATAGACTTCCCTTGGAGAGGGCAAGCCAACCGACAGTATGTCCGGCGGGAGGCGTGTAATCCCAGCGCTGACCGGGCGCGAGCGTCACAAGGAGATAGTTCACGCCGGCCGGAGCTCTCACTGGGCTGGTGACGCCGCCATGCGTCCCGATGATGACGTATGCCGGGCCGACCTGATGCATGTCAGAGGCCTCGACATACTGGCTATCGACCGGAGCGAGTTCCAGCGCGGCGGGCAATGCCAGCCAGAGCTGGAAGCCGTGGATCCGTTCGGACTTGCCGGAAGACAGTTCCTTGCCGTGCCAGACACCTGCCCCAGCGCGCATCCATTCAACGCCGCCGTAACCAATATAGCCCGAGCCCGCTTCGGGATCGTCGAAATGCACGTCACCTCGGGTGAAGACGGTGACCGTGCCGATGCCGGAATGAGGGTGCATGCCTCCTGCGGCGGCGAATTCGCTCATCACGCCGCCGAAGCTGTCGAGAAACACAAAGGGCTTGAGTTGTTCACCCAGACCGCTTGGGCTCATGAGTCGGAACACCTCGCCATGACCACGACCACGCGTGCGGTAGATGACGTCGCGGCCAGCTATCGTGCCGGTAGTGCTGACTTTGCTGTCGCGGTTGACGTCGACGATGGACACGGGCTCTCTCCTTCGGGCAGCAGTCAACTTCCGCGCCGCCATTTGGTTGCAATTAAGATCGAAGCGAGGCTGTCAGACCGCTTCGGTACGGGCCGCCGTCTCGGCGCGAGCGGCCATGGTCGCCTTGGCCCACCAAACCAATTCATCGAGCGCGGCGGCGGCCGCAGGGAGCAGGTTCTGTTCGATCGTCTCGATCGGCTGATTGCCGACGGCCGGGAAGATCGTGAAGAAGTCGCTGCCACCGATATGCACGGCCGCATGGGTCGAGACCATGTGCATTTCGATGCCGATCAGACGCAGGTGCTCGATGGCGCGGGCCGCGCCAACGCCGCCGTAGCCGATCGCAGTGAAAGGCTTATGGCTCCACTCCTTGTAGGCATGATCGAGCGCGTTCTTAAGCGACGCGGTAAGCGAATGGTTGTATTCGGCGACGACGAAGATGAAGCCGTCGAAGCCGGCGAGCGTCTGCTGCCAGCGCGCTGCTTCCGCACTCTGGCTCGGTACCCAGGCGCTCGACGCAACCTCGTCGAAGAAAGGCAGATTGAAGTCGCGCAGGTCAAGCATCTGAACATCCATGTCGTCGCGGGCCTGGGCCTGCTTGAGCATCCATTGCGCGGGAATATCGGCAAAGCGCGCCGCGCGCGTCGATCCGATAATGAGGGCGATCTTAGGCTTGGCGGTGGTAGTCGACATCGGAAGTTCCTTCGCTCATTTGGGGAAGACTGCTCGGGCAATCTCGTTCTTGGCGAAGTCAATTTGACGCAGCGGAAGGGCCTCCACTAGATAGCAGGATCGGTCTGCGGGGGTGCATTTTTAGGAACACTTTGAACAGGCAGGAGCTCCTTTTTCCCCACAGGCCATCGAAATCTCCACAAAATGCGGGTTCCTGACGCCCCTGGAAGGGGTATTTGACCTTCTAAGCCGTCCGGGATCCCAACTGGTTGATGAAATGCTACCTTTCGTTCCAGAAGCGGGAACACCAGCCGGCCCCGGACGCTGTTACGAAGACGAGGTAGAAGGGTGGATATTGAGGATCTGAGAACGTTCGTCGAGGTGGCCGATGCCGGTGGCATAAATTCCGCGGCCCGCCGCCTTGGCCTTGCAAAGTCGATCGTGAGTCGACGTCTACTGAAGCTCGAGGAGGAACTCGGGGCTGAGTTAATTTCGCGGACCACTCGCGGCGCAGTCCTGACTGAAGCGGGCATATCGTTCCGGGACCAGGCGGCAGACATCTGCGCAAAGATCGACGCAGCGCGCGATGAAATGTCTCCTAACGGTGATATCCGGGGATTGCTCCGGATCGCCGGGCCAGCTTCTGTAGGGACATATTTCGCATCGGTGCTCGCGGACTTTGCCCGCCGGCATCCAGCGTTGAATATTCACACGCGGTTTTCGGATCAGTATGTCGATCTCGTCGCCGAGGGTTTTGACTGCGCCATCCGCGTCGGCTACATGCCTGATTCGGCCCTTATCGCACGGAAAATCGGGTCACTGCCTATGCGGCTCTACGCCAGCCCCGACTATATTGAGAAAAATGGTGCGCCTGACTACCCGGGTGACATATTGAAGCATGCCGCCATCACCGCCGGCACGAATAGCTGGGTCTTCAGTGACGGGAGCCAGAGCTTCACGGTAAACCCCCAGGGACGCTTTATGGCAGACAATGCATACGTCCTGACGGAGGCGGCTGCAGCGGGCTTAGGCATCGTGGCAATGGGGGCCATGATCGCAGATCCCTATGTCCAGGACGGCAGGCTGGTGCCGATCATGGCAAGGTACACACTGCCAGACGTCGGGATTTTTGTGGTACGACCGCAAAGTCAGCACACGCCCAGGAAAGTGAGAGTGTTTATCGATCTGATGGTCGAATGGTTTGCCTCAAGCGAGGCGGTATGACGACCGCGTCCACGTAAGGCTGAATTCATAACCTGATCTTCATAAGGCTTATAGGACAAACTATGCTGGACCGTCGCGGCCAATCAAAGTTTGTCCGGTCTGGCCAATCTTCGATGGATAGGCGACGCGAAGGAGCGATTCGCGCCAGCGGTCTACCTTCCTATCGACGAATTAGATGACCTTGGTCGACAGCCGGCTAAGGAATCGCTGCAAACTAACGACACACTTCGCGATCTCTATGATGCGTGCCCCAATTGCTTCGGGCTCGTCGTTGCCGCTTCGGCCGAGCTGAACACCCTTCAACACCTTTTCACTGAGTACGTGTTGTCTCGAATGACTAGAAAGGTTGAATTCGAGTTTCTCGATCAGGGGGCGGCAAGCCGAAACCACTTTGACACGGAAGTGAGCGGGCAGGACACCTTTGGACATGACCTCCCGAGCTTAGATCTTCTCTCAGCGGACCTCTGTCGTGATATACCCGGCGCACGTTAAGGGAGAGGTGGTCAACTTAGCGGACGCGAATTGGATATTCGTGAGAAGCATCTGTCGTCTGATCGCTCATGTGCGCGGCTACTGCAAAAAGCCTCGTAGTCGCTTCCATAGTGGTGGTTTTGGGGGTTGCGGCACAGGGAAGCATGAAAGTGGTGCGGCATTTGGGTCTTGAATTGAGTCCGGATTGAATTTAGTCCCGTAATGCCGCAAGCGAGCAGCGTCATCGCTCTTCTGCGCTTTGGCCGTCAGCTCATTCGTCATTTTATAAGACCAAAGGATTCGGTTTTCCCTAATGAAATAGTGTGACCGACATGGAAGGCGGCCATTACCTATCGAGGGTTCGATAGTAATCGCCTCGCCATCGAAACGTATCGACCAACCCGCCGGCGAAAGGGGCGTGACGACCTTGTTTCCGCATCCGCAGGCACAGAGGTGGGCGGCCGTGCGGAATCGCAGCGAGACATAGAGAACGCCCCCTTCCAGGGGCGCTGGAAAGCTATCCACGAATCGGTGTTCAACACGACTCAGACGGGGCATGGGGTGACCTCGCTGGCAGCCATGGTGCTGTTGGAGGTTGCATACACGGTTAGTGAGCTGGTGGATCTGGACGCGTAGAACCTAGATCGCTTTTTCCACGTCTCTACCGCCATGACGGCGCTCAAGGCGTTGAGGTCGGCGACCTGGATATTTGTGGCGTAGAGATTGTCGTCGTCATGGCCGGCCAGCGGCAGTGTGGCCATGGCCACGGGATCGCGTCCTGGATCGACGACGGTGACACGGCACTGCCCGAGAAGCGCCTGCGCGGCGTTCATGCGGACACCCATGCCGACATCGATGAGCGTGGCCGACGACCCCTCGAGCGCATTGAGGATAAGGCGTCGGGCGTCGGCTCGGTCGACGCAGGCGAACACGTAGTCGAAGTCACGAAGGAGACGGGCGTTGTCCGCAGTGATCATTTCCGCGTGCGGGATGATGTGCCGGTGCATGGCCTGGTAGACGCCGGCCAGATACCCGACTTTGGTCGGCGTCGCACGAAGGGTCTCGAGAGATACCGCACCTGGATAGCGAAACGCGTTGTGCTGCTGGAGGACATCGCCATCCCAGAGATCGATCTCGGCGACGGGCGTTTTCGCCACGAGGTCGAGCACATAGGCACCGGTGCCGCCCAGGCCAACAATCGCGATGCGTTGCGTCTTCAGGCGGTCGGTGGGTACGCCAATGTGGGCTCGCGTAGACGCGGTGTCTTCGTATGCGAACACGGACTTGTCGCCGTCGGCCAAGACGAGCGGAAACGTACGTGCACTGATGCCTGGCAAAAGGTGCTGGGCATGTCCTTCGAGCTGCGCCACGTACTTGGTGACCTTTTCATAGTAGGACTGATAGAGGTGGTCAGCCGTCCGAGGTTTTGCGGAGAGATAGTGGTTCACGGTGATGTCGTTCACCACCGTGGTCGTGCTGTTGTTGATGATGGCGGACAAGGGATGTCCCTGCGAATCGCAGGGACATTTGCCGATGAAATAGGCCGTGTGCTCCTGGGGCTTGACGGCGATGTCGCCGGTCAAGTCCAAGCGGAAGGCAAGCGTTCCGCGCTCCACACCGCGATCCGTGTTGACGTACGGCACGTCGTGGACGAGCAGGTAGCCTCCTCGCGGGACGAGATGAAAGCCCTCATTCCGCAGGCGCAGCAGATCAGGACTACGAACGATCAGTGAGGAAGACATCGAATTCCATACCCTGTTTGAGGTGGACGGACTGGCCCTTGACCAAGGTGCCACTCGGGTTCTGTTTTGGTCCCATGGCGTAGGTAACCGTGTAGGACTCCAGCTCATTGCAGGGGTTGGCCTGCGGGTACTCGAGGCGGACGATGCCCCAGTAGTCCATGGCCCTCTGATGGACCGTGTGCGAGACGGTGTTGACGAAGATTTCGATGCTGACCCGCACTGTCTCGAACCGCTCCACACCAGGTTCGGAAAGGTCCACGCGATCGTCGTCGCCCACCACGCGGTTCTGGCCTTGCGGGTGAAGGAGGACGACGTCCATGTCATCGGGATTGATCCCGGCGAGGGTCTTCAGCACCCGCCCCGTGATCCAGCGGCTGCCCCAGTCGACGGAGCGATCATCCAGGGTCAAGCGGTAGATGCGGTCGCCGTAATAGGCCAGGAACTTTTCCAGGCCGGGAGCCCGCAGGTCGACGAGGTCCTCAGGCCTTACCTCCCGGATCGTTCCGTTCGTCAGTACCTGAAACAGCAAGTACTCGCGCGTGGGCCGCAGTTCGGCCGCCGCCAGGATCTGTTCGCCGGTCGGAACCGGATCAGCCACTACGACGGGGCGGAAGTGCAGTTCGCCGTCGCCGACCAACAGGCCATAAGGACCGTGATCGCGGGGAGGTCGGCTTTCGCGGGAGGCCTGTGCAATATCTTCTACGTGGTCTTCGAAACGCTGATTCATCGGGGTAGTCCTCGATCGGGGAAGGGGCCTAGAGCGGCTTTGGCTTGTGTCGGGTGGCAACGAGCTGGCGGTGAGAACCAGGCTCGAACGTCGACTTCGTGCTCGTCACTTGCTCCTGTTGCCGAATCAGGCAACACTAGGGTCCTTAAAAAACGGCACTCCGGCCGTTGCTTTTCCAGGCAACACTTGGGTTTTAAAAAAACCGACTAGGTCGGCGGCACAAGATCTTGGGTGTTGCCTGATTAGGCAACAGCTTATCTGGGGTGTTGAAAGAAATCAACATGGGGTGTTTATGGAACTTTCTGGTTTCCTCGCGGCAATGCGTAGCCGAGAAGAACTGAGCCTGCGCGAGCTCAAGGACAGGGCGGAGGAGCTGGACCACACCTACATATATAGGTTGGAGAAGGGAGACCGAGGGTCGCCCTCCCCGGAGGTGCGGCAGAGATTGGGCACGGCGCTGCGTTTGGATGAGCGCGAACAGCAGGTCTTGGAACTGCTGTCTGAGCAGTCGGTCGATGACGCTCTTTACCGGATCATGATGTCGGATCGCACGATCCCTTGGGACGACCTGCGCGACGTTGCGCGCTTAAGTTTCCGCGGTGAGCGGCCGACGACCGAAGAAGCCTGGATGAAACGCATCCGCATGATTCAAGAGCTTTAGGGCACGCTCCTCGTGGACGAGAACACGGCGGTTCTTCGCGCACGGCACTTTCTACAGGCTCACGGTGTCACCTCGGCACCAGTGGATGTCATGGCGTTAGCCCAGGTCACGGGCTTCGAGGTGAAGTTCGTAGAGCTTCCCGAGGGGGAGGCCGGCAGTACTGGCGTGCTCCGCGGAAAGCGGTACATCTGGGTAAACGAAAAAGACCCGCTGATGCGGCAGCGCTTCACCATCCTTCACGAAATTGCCCACGGCGTCCTTAACCTGCCGTCGGTGCATGGGCAGGCCAGTGAGCCGAGCGACTCGGCGCTGACGTCCTTACCGGGGCGACCAACGGAAGAGAAGGCGTGTGACGCATTCGCCTCCGAGTGTCTGGTGCCGTTTGCTGTCATCAAACCGCTGATTGAGGGGAAACCTTTCGGAGTGCAGATCGTCGCTGAATTGGCCCGGTCCTTTGGTGCTTCCCAGCACTGCGTTGCCTCGCAGTTCATCAAAGCATCCACGGACTTCGTGGCATTCGTCTTGGCTGAGCAAGGGCAGATCAAGTTGGCCTTTCCATCTGCAGCCTTGCGCGCGGCCGGCGTCCGTCTACTGCGAGGAACAAGTGTACCGCGCGGTTGCGCGGCTGAGACTGTGATGAGTGCGGAAGATGGCGCCATCCTTACCGCCGAGTCGGAGGGTGCGGACTGGAGTCATTCGGATGCCGCTGGGCGCTTCAGTGTCTATGAGGAAGCATCGTTCTACGCACCCAAGCAACAAACCTATTCCTTCCTCACGTTTGAAACGCTGGAGCCGGCGCGGGCTGTCGAAAGCGTGCGTTCGGTGGAAGAAGACGATGACTTGCTACCGGAGCTGACAGGCGAACTGACATGGAAGCCGAGAAAGCGGTGATTAGTTTGCACGCCGATTCGTGTCAATAGAGGCAGGCGTGAGTTCCCAATTACGAATGCCCGTATTAGGCGGTGCGCTTGATTTCTGACACAAGCAGGTACAGGGAAAGCAATAAGGGGGCGTATGTACGATTCTGCAATCACACAGAGAACTCTTGGCGCGGTTCTTAGGCGCTCCGACTTCGTCAGATACCCCCCGCTTCGGAACGAGCGGACTAGGATGGCGATTCTGCGTTTGGCGTGCCGCTTGGCGCGCCGACGCCCTACGGCGCTAGACGGAGCAATTAAGTCGGCCGTCGTGCGCGGAAAAAGGGTGAACTTCGTTGCAAATATCCCCCTAGAGCTGACTGTTCGCAAGCTCAACGCCAATCTGCGCTACGCAACCATGGTACGTGGAGGAAATCGAACAGAGCTGGTGCGAGCAATATGCGAGGCCGCTCGCGATTCCAATGCATATACGCTCCTTCGCCTCGATATCAAGAGCTTCTATGAGTCGGTGATAAGCGAGCAGATCTTCACGGGGCTGGAATCAAATCTGAAAGTGGGGGCGGCAACGCTCCGTTTCCTAAAAAGCATCAACAATTGGCACGTTCTTCAGGGTGGCGAAGGTTTGCCGCGTGGCCTTGCGACAAGCGCCACGCTGTCCGAGCTCTGCCTTGCTGACTTCGATAGAACGATGCGGAGCAACAAAAGGTTCTTCTATTACGGAAGATATGCAGATGACATGCTATTTATTGGTACGCATGAGCTGCAGGAAAAGCAAACTTACCGGTTCGTGAGATCCCAGCTACCCAGTGGGCTAAAGCTCAATCCGTCCAAAAGTAAGTTCTCAAGTGTCGCCAAGGCTGGGTCGAACACAAATCACGTTCTGAGCTTCGAATATCTCGGATACCACGTTAAGGTCTTCAATCAACCCGGAAAGAATATGCGGCGACGTACCGAAGTGGATATCGCCGAGTCGAAGTGTCGGAAAATGAAAACTAGGATAGTGAAGGCCTTCGAAGATTTCGTCTCGAATAGTGACTATGGCTTACTGACTAGCCGGATTCGCTTCCTTACGAGTAACTACAGGGTCGTTGATAAAAACGGGAAGTTTTCGCGCCTCGCCGGCATTCATTTTAACTATCCTCTAGTCAACCATGAATCTAGCGCAGCCCTACGCGACTTAGACGCATTCCTGCGAAAAGCTGTGTTGTCTGGTAAGGGAAAGATTTTTGCCCCTGCGGCCGCCAAGTTAAGTAAGGCAAAAAAGCGGGAGTTGTTGAAGAACTCGTTCCTCAAGGGTTTTACCACACGAGCCCTTCGGCATTTTTCACCAAAAGCGATTTCTACAATTCAGAGCTGCTGGAAATATGTCTAAGAAGATTGCGGGACAGGCGAAGCGCGGACGGTTCGAGCGAGCCGTGGCCACCGAAACATTTCCGGCCGAAACTCCCGCCATCTTTAGTAACGATGGGTTCTACTGGCACTGTGTGCGGGAGAAATCTGATTCCAGCATAAAAGCATTCGTTTTCGATACAGTGGTCCGAGAGCCGCGTGAGAAACCAAAGTACACGAGACCCTATAAGTATAGGATACGGAAGTCATCGCTAGAGTTCAGGCGGCTTTCTCTTTTGCATCCCCATGCTCAATGGGAGCTTGCGCAATTCTACGACGAGTATCAAGGGCATATCTGTCATTTCTGCACGCGTAGTGCGTTCTCGGTTAGAGCGCCTGAGCGCGTTGCAAATGTCGTATATCTCCCTGGCACGGCTATCCAAAGTCAGGCGAACAAGCTGTCATCTGAATCATCTGCGGACCCAGTCGATAGCCCTGAGTACACCTATTTCGGTTACCGCGGCTACGATAGGCTCTATCGATTCTTCAATTCCAAGCGGCTCGTTGATCTCGAGGCGCGATTTGGCGTCTTGTGGAAAATGGATGTCGCAAAGTGTTTCGACAGCATCTACACACACTCCATCTCCTGGGCGACGCGAGGCAAGGAGTTCTCAAAGTCAATCAACGATACAAAATCTTTCGGTGATGACTTCGACTTAGTAGTGAGGAGTGCCAACAATAACGAAACGAACGGCATTCCTATAGGGCCGGAAGCAAGCCGTATATTCGCTGAGGTCATTTTTCAAGACATTGATTGCGCTGTTGATGCGCATCTGAGTCCGGGGCTGAAGAGTGGGGTGGACTATGAGGTCGTTCGATATGTTGATGACATTTTCATATTCGCAAGGGACGACGAGTCCGCAAGGATTGTTCACGACAAATTTGTTGAGAATCTTGCGAACTTCAATCTACATTCCAACCCATCGAAGATAAGTACGCTGGCTAGGCCCTTTTTTACAAAGAAATCCAAGGTCATTCGAGACGTTAACCTATGTATCAATGCCTTTGTGGATGGTTTCCTCGTCGAGTCTGATGATCGTGAGCTTCTTATCCCGAAGAAGATTCACCGGCAAGATAGGCATCTTCGCAGCTTTGTCGACGCCGTTAAATCAACATGCACTCAGAACGAGGTGACCTACGACGAAGTCACGCCGTACGTGGTATCGGCCCTTCTCCAACGTACCAAGAAGCTTGTCAAAGCAAAGAGCAGCACAGTTCGACCACTAAGGGACGAGTATTTTCGCGGAGTGGTGGCACTTCTCGACGCATCATTCTTCTTCTATACGGTCGCTCCCGCCGTAAGTGCCTCGTATCATTTGTGCGAAGGCATTGTGCTTCTTTCTAGGTTCGCTGCGAGGCAGCTCGCGCCAGACTTGGCATCCGTGCGCCAGTTGATACACGAACGATGTCTGCGACTCTTCGAAGGTGATTGGGCCAAGCTTCGAACGACGGTGAGCGACTTTGTATTTCTCGAAGCCATCAACATTGCCCTTTCAACATGCTCCAACGGGTTCGATTTTGTACTGCCTTCTCAAAAACTCCGCTCGATCTTTGTCGAGAAGGATAAGCTGGACTACTTTCAGCTGATTTCAATGCTGTATTACTGCAAGGATGCGGCCCCGTACGAGGACCTGAAGCTTGAGGCTATCATTGCCATCGACGAGCGGCTACGTGATCTCAAAGGCGTTCTGCACGATGCCCAGACGGCACATCTCTTCTTGGATGCGCTGAGCTGCCCGTTTATTCCTATACGGAGGCGTGCGAAATGGCTTGGACGCCTGTACAAGCTAAAGGCAGTTCAGCCACCGCCCCGAGCGGAGATCCTGGCCTACCTTGCTGCTGCCCCAAAAGAGCCCTGGTTCGTTGACTGGCTGGAAGAGGATCTTCTCCGAAGCCTTTCAAAGAAGAGGTTGAAGCAAGTCTATGCTTAAGTTAGCCTAACCTTGAGACAACCAATACCCCTATACGTCTTGCCTACTTGCGGAGACGTCATACGTGGCTTGAGGACGGTAGCAGACACGTTGTGTCGCGCAATAATACTTGGGCTGCGAGCGATTAACGTCGCACACACTCTGCAGGGTGAGGTTGTCTCTTTTTTTGTGCCTGGTAGATCAATGACGCATGGGTCGTCGGCATAATGTCTGCTCTCTTGAGTATGAAGTCGCGATAATATCTGGCGCCGGTTGTTCGTCACCGAGTGATCGCCAATTCACAAAATTTGGCGAAGTTAAGTGCGCCGCCAATCGAGTGGATGATCGTTATTTTAGAGAATCCACGGCGAATTCTTGGTAATGAAGTCACCTATTGCTGCTTCTGCATGGCGAGCGTAATCACGGCCTTGCTGCTGCATTTGCCTTAACCGGCCAAACTATGCGAGACAGTCGCGGCCAAACTATGTGAGATCGCGCATGAGTTGGTCACGCAAGCATAAGTTGTCCGGGTCGGACAGCTTACGGTGAAATTTCAGCAATTGCTGTCATGGCGCGACTGAAAGGTGCGCGATCTCACATAGTTTGGCCAAGACGGCCAAACTATGGCGGACATCCGATATGTTTGGCCGCAGTCATATCGTCATAAGCTGTCCGGCGCGGACACCTCACGATGATGCTTCTCCCCGAACGTTCGAATAAAGGGCGAGCCTGGTGACCACCGCCACCAGATGCGAGGCGGGGTTCTACGGCGCTCGGATCAAGTCCAGATACCAGCCTGGGCGCCCGCCAGAAACGAAACCGACGGCGGCACAACCGACGACGCCGGGGAGAGCGGGGCATGGCGCGCGGCCCATGAGACGCGATGCTCTGCCGCGACAGGGAGGCTACACTGATGCGCAAGGGCGACCCTTTCCGAGCGCATATTTAGCTTACCTCACCGTCTCGATGCGGGGATCCGAGGCAGGGCCGAAAGCACCCCCGTCCCCGCGTCGTTTTTCCACCGCCGTCACTGTCGATCTATCACTGGCGCATTTCGCACGGCACTGGCCCGGCTGCTTAACCTCAGTGAGCGGGAACGCTCGCTTGGGGAATCGGGAAAACATAGTCGAGAACTGTGTTCACGGAAGACCAAGGCACGGAATTGTGCGAATCGCCTTCGAACACCCGACTCCTCCATTGGAGGTTTCGGGCCGTGAAAACAGGACTCAGCCGCCCGACAAAGTCCCGGAAATTGCTCACCATCTTGCAATAGCGCATCTCGTTAACGAGCTCCTCATGCGTCATTCCACCAATGTGCATTCCTGGTGGGACCCGTTCCTCGTTCTCACCTACCCCTAGGAAAGCGCGAAGATTGTGAGGCTGCTCTTGGATCTTGGTCTCGAACGTTGCAATGTCGCCAAAAATGGCACGATTACTGCGCCACAAGGAAGGACTGAGAGCGATGAAACTGGAGAACGCGTGAGGATGTTCGAACATGGTATGGATAGTGAACAATCCTCCGAGGGACCAACCTAATAGCGCCTCCCTGCTCGGATCAACTTTCGCCATCGCCGCAACCCTCGGCTTGACGTCGAACTGGAGCGTTCGAAAGAAGTTTTCAGCCCCACCCCAGCGCGGATTGTCGCCGAGGTCCTTGATCACTTCTTTCTCCTGCGTTGTCAGGTCGGTCCAGGTGAAGTCAAACGTGCGGTCGCCGCCCTTCGGCCCGTCTTCGGACGACACGCCGACGACCACCGCAGGTTCAATTTCTCCGGCCTGGGAGCGGTTACGCATCGCATCCGCAAAGGTATTGAAGAGCACGTTTCCGTCGAGTACGTAGAGAACCGGAAAACCCGATGGCGGCGGTGCTTGCCGGGGTACGAAGACGCGCACTATGTAATGCTCGCCGCTTGACGCAGACGTTATCTCAATTTGGCGGGGGTCCCGAGAGCTCGCAACCACGGCGGTTATGCCGTCAGCCGCTAGAACTGACGGAGCGCAACTCATGAATGCCAGGAAACACGCAAATAGGCGACAAGTTGTAACGATCATGGCTTCTCCAACGTGGAATAACGCTGCGCCGAGCCGTTCGGGTTTTCTTGGATGTTTCAACCTAGAAGGCGGTTTGTGAGCGGGGCCAGGAAAACTTGAGAAGGTTTCGGCAGGCTATGCCGTTATGCGTGATGACGGTGCTCGTGATTGCATCCACGCAACGAAGGCGGGGCGCGTACATCTCGCTGATGAATGAAGTCGGTTATTTTCCGCGGCGCTACCGGCCAAAGGTCCTGAAGCGCTGCGCAACGACGGGGCCGAGTTGATCCTGATAACAGAGATGATCAGCAGCCGCTTCGATGCGGTCATGCCTCACCAATGCGACCCCAGCGGGGACATGGAAGGAGCGGCAATGGTCGAAGTCCGACCCATCGCTCCCGATTCAAACATCGCCCTCGCTCTTCGTGGGCATCCCGTTATGCTATCGAGTGCGTGCGCCTGTGGTAGTCGGTGAGAAGATTCCGGTCCGCCTTACCTCCGAGGAACCCATTTCGTTTACCGCACCGCGTGCGGATGGCTAAGTCTCCGGCGAGAACCGCATGCCGAACATCGGCCTTTTGCTCTGAGACTCGGTCTCTGTGGCCTCGTCCTGAAGCACATCCCAGTGCTCGGCAAGCAACCCGTTTTCAATACGGACAATATCTACGCCTATCCACGCCCGGGGTCTGCCATTGCCGGAGAACCGGCTGTGAACCATGACGTACTCCTCATCGGCGAGGATCGTACCGGACTCGTAACGAAGAGTGTCGGGAATGCTGCGGATAAGGTTGAACAATCCATCACGACCCGGCGCGATGTGGGCGCTGTGCTGGATATAGTCAGGTGACCAGAAGCGAGCCGCGGCCTCGTAGTCACGCTTATTGAACAGTGTGTCGAACGCTTCGAGCACAAGTTGCTTGTTTGTCTCTGCGATGTTGGACATTGTGGATTCCGGCATTAGCTTGAACTTCCCCATATTGCACAGGTCGCGCGTTGCGAAAATTGGAAAGTCGGCTCTCATATTGTCAATTGTTGACTGAGGCGCGGGTTAGACCGACCAGCTCTTCGTCGACACTCAGGATCCGGTTTGCGCACACCCAATAACGAGCTTGCCAGACTTGCACCAGCACGCATGACGCATCAAGTACGGGTGCTATATTTCCAGCCGAGGGCAGTTCAATTTCGGCTGTCGTTGCCTTACCACGGAACAGTACTTGACGCTGGCAGCGGGTCAGCGCCTTCTAGAGTTTGGAACCACCATCGACCGCGATGCTTGCCCCGGAGATCCATGCGGCGTCGGGTGAAGCCAAGAACAGAGCGACGCCCGCGATGTCATCAGGTTGAGCAATGCGCTTAAGCACTTGGATGCCTAGCGCCACCTGACGTCCTTCCTCTGTTTTGGTGAACTTCGACATGTCTGTCTCGACTATCCCCGGCGCGATGGCATTCACCCGAATGCCCTTGGCCCCAAGCGACGCTGCGAAGTGCTTTACTAAGGTCTCCACTGCGCCCTTCGTGGATGAGTAGGCGGAGATGTTACCCACGGCCGAGGTTGCTGCCAGCGAGGAGGTGAAGATCACGGCACTTCCCTGGCAGAGAATGGGAAGGAGCTGTTGGACGAGGAAGTACGCACCGCGAACATTGACAGCGAACATCCGATCAAAATCTTTGACGGTCTGTTCAGCGATCGTCGCCGCAATCGATATGCCTGCATTGTTCACCAGCACGTCCAGGCGGTCACCTACCACATTGCGCACGGCAGCGGCAAGCTTATGCGGCCCGTCAGGAGTGCCGAGGTCAGCGCCCACGGCGCTAGCGCGTCCGCCCGCCTTGACTATCCTGTCCACGACATCGTTGGCCTCTTTCGGGGAGCTGCTGTAGTGGACGAGGACCTGGGCCCCGGCTTCCGCGAGGCGTAGAGCGATGGCTCGACCGATTCCACGTGAGCCACCGGTGACCAAAGCGGTTTTTCCAGAAAGCGAACTCATACAAATGATACCTTCGAGGCGATGCCTGGCAGCGGCAGCAGGAAATTAAGGTGTATTACCAAGCGCGATGCTGTCGACACGGTCGAGATAGAATGCAAGGTGATTGCGGATCGCTGCGACCGCCATAAAGGGCGCTTCGTAAGTCCACACGGCGTTTAGCGAAACGCTCTCGTCGGTGGGGAGGGTGTAGTAGTGGCAGTCGCCTTTATACGGGCAATAGGTCTGAAAATCGGACCGTATCCAGTGCGTCATGTCGACGTCTTCGCGCGGGATGTAATAGACCGGCGGGTAGTCCGCTTCGAGAAGAAGAAGGGCCCGCTTCGACTGCGCGATCGTCCTGCCTCCGGCCACGACCGTCACCATTCGTGCCTCCGGCTCGATGGTTATCGGATGCTCGAGACCTGGGATCTTTTTGATGCGCTCGATAGTCATCGGATTTATTCCGCGTCGAGGAAAGTGGTAACGTGGCTCACGAACAACTCTGAATATTGGTATTGCGACCCGTGGCCGGCGTCCGGATAGATGATCAGTTGGGCGTTCGGCATTAGTTGCTGCAATATCCAAGAGTTGATGGAATAAATAATGACGTCGGTGCTCCCGTTGACAATCAGTGTCGGCTGACGGATCGATGCAAGATAGTCGTGGGAGCTCTCAGCGGGTGCGCCCCACTTCGCGAGGGCAGCGATCTGGGCCGGCGCGACCTTCTCGCTCACTTCCGGGTCCCGTCCTTGAGACCGCAAACGGAAGCGTTCAAGAAACTCACGACCTGCCGCCTGGCTTTTTTCAGTGGGCGTGAAGAATACTCGCAGCCATACGTCGTCCGGGTTTGCGTACGTGGCGCCGAAGATCTCGACTGCCTCCGGCGTCAAGGTCGCCATACCCTCGCCGCCGCGTGGTCCAGTACCCACCAAAACGAGGCGACGGACCATCCCGGGTGCTTGCAGGGCCATCTCCTGAGCGACGAGCCCCCCCAAGGAAAATCCCAGTACATCTACCGTTTCCAGATCGAGAGCGCGGATGAAGCGAAGCGCGTCGCGGGCCATTTCTTCGATCGACTCTGGCACATCTCCGGAGGTAGAGGAGATACCAACGTTATCGAAGAGAATAATCTCGCGGCTGCGAGCAAGACCGTCTGTTACCCGTGGGTCCCAATGATCCATGGTGCCGGTGAAGTGCATATTAAGGACGAGCGGCACCGTGCCAGGCTTTCCGAACTGCCGGTAGGCAAATCGCACCCCTTGCGTTTCGACAAACCGCGTGGGGGCGGTGACGTGCGTTTGCTTCGACATGGCCGCTTCTTCATCGGATGAGAGGGGAAGAAGAATAGGACCGCCGAGGCGTCACGGGGAAAGACTTTGTTTGTACGGACCCAATACCTTTGGAGCATGACAGTTGCGCCCTGCTTATCGGGTGCTTAAGCCTTCGCTCGCTGGCCCGCAGGTCCGGCCTCGATCACTTGGTCGATACACGAGAGGAAGGCTTTCAACGTGGGCGAAGGATTGTCCTCCCGGTACCCAACCAAGAGGTCGATAGTGGGCGGCGTGCCTGCAAGAGGTTTGCTTATTACCGACCAAGGAAGCAGTGGCTCGACGTAGGTGGGCAAGAGGGCGACTCCCCCTGTAGAAGCTACAAGAGACATCCCCATGGCGAAGTTATCGATGTGATGACTCGCCACCAGTTCGACGCCGCTTTGCTTGAGATAGCTGTCCACCACGTCGCGCAGCACATGCGGAATGTCGGAAAACCCGATGAATATCTCGCCTTCGAGGTCGCTTGCGCTCACTTTCGCCTGGGCGGCAAGACGGTGGTTGCTCGGCAGAACGGCAACCAGTGGCTCCTTGGCAATCAGCCGATAGGAAACGTCGGGCCGCGGCTCCATCCGCAAGAAGCCCAGATCAATCTCACCGCTCTGGAGTGCGTCTCCTACGTCTGGGGAGTAGAGACTCATTACCTTGAATTCGATCGTTGGCAAATAAGCCCGCAGGACCCTCGTGACGTGTGGGAGCCAGTCGACCTCCTGACCGGTGAGAAATCCTACCGAGAAGGTCTCCCGTGGCGGACGCGCCGCCCGCCTCGCTGCCTGGATCGCCTCCGCCGCCTGTCCAAGGGCCAAGCGCGCGTGGTCGAGAAAGGCGCGGCCAGCAGGCGTGAGTTCGACGCCTCGCGCACTGCGCACAAAAAGTGCTGTGCCCACCTCGTACTCCAGATCACGGAGCTGCCGGCTCAAGGACGGCTGCGCCGTGTGCAGCCGCTTCTCGGCGGCCACGGTGAGGCTCCCTTCCTCGGCAACGGCCACGAAGTAACGGAGGTGACGTAGTTCCATGGCGCTTCATGCCCTCGAAGTATGGCTGGCCTACATACAAAGTCTTATGCGGCTCAAATCTGGAGGCGTAGATTTGCACAACGCGCTGGACGGCGCGTCCCTTAGCAAGAATTCGAAATGCAGGCTCTGATCCGGCAAGCAAAGTGTACGGCGTGCCCATATCTTTTAGGAATACACCCGGCAGTCCTGCGTTGTAAGAAAAAACCCTAAACTGAAGGAAATTGCCATGTCAAACCTGACCAACAAAGTCGCCCTTGTAACGGGCGCGTCTCGAGGTATCGGCGCCGCCATCGCCAAGCGCCTGGCTGCCGACGGTGCAAATGTCGCTATCACGTACACCAAGGGCGCAGACGCTGCCGCCGCAGTCGTCAAGGAAATCGAAAGCGCAGGCGGTAAGGCCATCGCGCTCCAGGCGGATGCCGCCGACGCCGCCGCCGTCGCCGCTGCCGTCGAGAAGACGGTATCGACGTTTGGTGGTCTCGATATCCTCGTCAACAACGCAGGCACGGCGATTCCGAAGCCCTTCGTTGAAGGCACCCTGGAGGAGATGGACCGTGTCATCGACATCAACCTCCGGGGCGTCTTCATCGCTACCCAGGCAGCGTTGAAGCATCTGCCGGATGGCGGTCGAATCATCTCGATCGGCTCATGTGTAGGCGAGCGGATGGCGACCCCTGGCCTCGTTGCCTATTCGGCTACCAAGGGAGCGGTCAAGATGTTCACTCAGGGCCTGTCTCGCGAGCTTGGTCCCCGCGGCATCACGGTGAATAACGTTCAGCCGGGTCCCATTGATACTGATCTCAATCCCGCCGATGACGTCTGGGCAGAGCCGCAGATCGCTAACACCGCGCTGAAGCGTTACGGTCACGTCGAAGACATCGCCGCGATGGTCGCGTTCGTGGCCGGGCCGGAAGCCAGCTACATCACCGGTACCAGCCTCACCGTCGACGGCGGTACCAACGCCTAAGACCCTGCGCTGAGCAATCAGTCAAGAGCCGCGCGAGAGATCGCGCGGCTTTTCTCGTGGGTGAAAAGAGGCTTCCCGCGCGCTTGCGGTACACGCGACGACGTTCTGCATAGCCAGGGTTGAACCGTGTCAACCAAGCGCACTGTGGAGGCACCTAGGAAGCGCGTGGGACCCTCGTATGTCGCCCGTGCTCGTCCCACCGCCAGTCACCACACCTTCTGGAAGTTGAACTGCGCAGGAGCATTCGAGTGTCGATGACCGGTTGAACGGTGCGCTAAACAGATGACGATCGCTGCGTCGGCACCGTTGTTTCGCACCCCGCGGGCAAAGTGCTGTTGCCCCTTCCTACTTTTCGCGCATCGAATCCGACGGGTAATGCCATTCAGCGGCCTGTACCGGCTTGGTATGCCTCGAAGGCATGCCGCGCGACCTACAAAGTCTTTCCGTTGAATCGCGCACCGGCGTAGCTTGCGCACCATCAAAACGATCCGGAGTTCTTCCATGTCCAAGCTCTACTCCTCAACGAAGGTCGGTCGCTACGCGCTGTCTCACCGTGTCGCGCTGGCACCCATGACGCGTCTTCGCACGATTCAGCCCGGCGACATCCCCAGCCCGATGATGGCGGACTTCTACGGCCAGCGCGCTTCGCATGGCGGCCTGGAAATTATCGAAGGCACCAGCATTTCGATCACCGCAAGGTCGTACCTGGGCGCTGCAAGCTTCTACCATGACGGTCAGACGGAAGGCTGGAAAGCGGTCGCCGATGCCGTGCATGCCAAAGGTGGCGTTGCCTTCATGCAGCTGATCCATGGCGGTCGCCAGAGCCATGTGGAAATGACCGGTGGGGTCGACCCCGTTGCCCCCTCGGTCGTTCCGTTCGAAGGCGTCGCCTTGACCAAGGACGGCTTCGTCCCGGCCTCTCCGCACCGCGCGCTCGACATCGAGGAAATCCCGGGCATCATCGAAGAGTTCCGCGTTGCTGCCAAGCGAGCGCTCGATGCTGGTTTCGACGGCGTCGAGCTCCACGGCGCAAACGGCTACCTGGTCGACCAGTTCATCCAGGACGGCACCAACCATCGCACCGATGCTTATGGCGGCTCGATCGAGAATCGCACCCGCTTCCTGCGTGAAGCCGTTGAAGCCCTTATCTCCGTCTGGGGTGCCGATCGCGTTGGTGTGCGCATCTCCCCGTCGGGTCAGTGGGGCGGTATCTCCGACAGCAATCCGGAAGCGACGTTCAGCTACGTGGCCAAGCTCCTGGATGGCTACAAGATTGCCTATCTCCATGTGATCGAGCCGCGCATCAAAGGCGACGACACGCTGCACGAGGGCCAGGATCCGGTCGCAGTGCATTATCTTCGTCCGCATTTCTCGGGCCCGATCATCGCGGCCGGCGGCTTCGACCGGCAGAGCGCGGAGGCGATCGTTGACGCCGGCGATGCCGATCTCGTGGCATTTGGACGGCACTTCACATCGAACCCCGATCTGCCGTATCGCCTCAAGAACCACCTTCCGCTCGCTCAGTATGTTCGTGAGCATTTCTGGGGCGGTAACGAGAAAGGGTATTCCGACTTCCCTGCGCTCGAGCCGTCATCCGAAACCGCCGCAGCCTAATCTGCCCATCGCATCACTCTTTTAATTGGAGATCGTCATGTCACGTTTCGTGCAATTTGCAAAAGCCGGCGACGCCGATGTTCTTGAGTTCGTCGATGAAGCGGTTCCGGCACCGGGCCCGAACGAAGTCCGCATTCGCGTCAAAGCCATAGGTCTCAATCGTGCCGAATCCATGTGGCGCAACGACAAGTACATCGAGCCGGTCATTTTCCCGGCCGGCCTCGGCTACGAAGCCGCGGGTATCGTCGACGCAGTAGGCAGCGAGGTGGTCGGCATCAAGGAAGGCGATGAGGTCAACACCATCCCTTCCTTCTCGCAGAACGACTATCACACCTATGGCGAAGTCATTCTCGCGCCGTCATTTGCTGTCGTTAAGCAGCCGAGGAACCTCAGCTTCATCGAGGGTGCGTCGATCTGGATGATGTTCGTCACTGCCTACGGCGCGTTCATTGAAGACGCCAAGATCGGCAGGGACGACGTCGTCGTCATTCCTGCATCCTCCAGCAGCGTCGGCATCGCAGCTATTCAGGTCGCCAACTACGCCGGCGCGACGACGATCGCCCTGACGCGGACCGCCGATAAGAAGAAAAAGCTGATCGACGCGGGCGCAACGCATGTGATCGTCACTGACGAGCAGGATTTCGAGAAGGAGATTCTACGTATTACCGGGGGCGACGGTGTGCGCGTCGTGTTCGACCCGGTGGGTGGACCGAACTTCGAGAAGCTCGTGAAGCTACTCAAGTTTCAGGGCATCGGCTTCATTTATGGCGCCCTGAGTGACGAACCGACGACGCTACCGGTCCTGGACATGATCGCCAAGCTGACTGTCGTCAAGGCTCACAATATCTGGGGCACTAGCGGCGACGACGCGCGTCGGAAGGCGGCGATCGATTATGTCATCGCCGGCTTTGAAAGCGGCGCCTTGGAGCCGGTTGTCGATAAGGTCTTTACCTTCGACGACATCCGCGAGGCTCACCGTTACATCGAGGGCAACGGCCAGTTCGGAAAGGTCGTTGTCACCGTTTGATCCGCTACGCAGGAGGGCGCCCATGGTAGGCGCCCTCTTCCAACCAACGAAGGCCACGTCAGTGTCTAGTAACGTCCCCGAAACAGAACATGCTTCTCCTTCCGAGACCTCGAAGGCATCCGGAAGTGCCCTGCCTCTTGGCGGGCTACTCGCCCTTGCCGTCACCGGCTTCGTCGCCATCGTCACCGAGACGCTGCCGGCCGGCCTTTTGCCGCAGATCAGCGGCGATCTCGACGTACCCGAATCCTGGGCCGGACAGCTGGTTACCCTTTATGCCCTCGGCTCGGTGGCTGCGGCGATCCCGTTGACTGCCGCGACGCGCACATGGCCGCGGCGCGCGGTGCTCCTGCTCGCCAGCATCGGCTTCTTCGCATTCAACACCGTCACGGCCGTTTCGCCGTGGTACGGCCTGACCCTGTTTGCCCGATTCATGGCGGGGGTCGCGGCGGGACTTACGTGGGGCTTGGTCCCCGGGTATGCGCGGCGCATGGTGCCCTCGCACCTGCAGGGTCGCGCGATGGCGATCGCCCTGGTCGGCACGCCGATCGCGCTCGCCTTCGGCGTGCCGGTCGGAACCTGGCTAGGGAATTTTGTCGGCTGGCGGTCCGCGTTCGGGACCATGTCGGCGCTTACCGTGGCGCTCATCGCATGGGTGCTCTGGAAGGCACCTAGGCTTCCCGGTCAACAGGCTGGCGAAGGCCCTCGTCTGATGGGTGTGTTCCTGACGCCGGGTGTGCGGCCCGTGCTCTTCGTCAGCCTCGCCTGGATGCTGGCCCACAACATCCTCTACACGTACATCGCGCCGTTCCTCGATAAGGCGGGGCTCGGTCGGCAGGTCGACCTCGTCCTCCTGGACTTCGGTGTGTTCGCGATCGCGGGCATCTGGATAACCGGTGTGTTCATCGATCGTTGGTTGCGCACGCTTGTGTTGTCCAGCCTCGCGATCTTCGCGCTCGCTTCTGCCGGCCTCGCCGTTGAAGGGCAGCTCCCGGTTGTTGTGTTCCTCTCGGTCGCGCTGTGGGGACTCACGTTCGGCGGAGCGGCCACGCTGCTTCAGACCGCCTCCGCGGATGCCGCCGGCGATGGTGCGGATACCGCACAGTCTATGATCGTGACGGTGTGGAACGCGGCGATCGCGGGCGGCGGCCTGGTCGGCGGCATCTTGCTCGACACCACTGGCGTCGGCGCGATGGCGTGGGTGCTTCTGGCGCTGCTCCTCATTGGCCTCTACGCCGCCTGGCGTTCGTGCGCTACTGCGTTCCGGCCTGGTAGCCGCGCGGCTAGCTGAGCAAATTCCCCACATCCATTAGCGACACCGTCATGCCTCTCGCCTTACTTGCCTTAACCATTGGCGCCTTTGCCATCGGCACCACCGAGTTCGTGATCGTCGGTCTCATCCCCGTGATCTCGAGCGACCTCGCCGTGAGTATCCCCTCTGCGGGCCTGCTCGTCAGCTTCTATGCGTTGGGCGTAGCGTTCGGCGCGCCGGTCCTCACGGCCGCAACCGGGCGGGTTCCGCGGAAGCCCCTGTTAGCGGCACTGATGGCGTTGTTCACAGCCGCCAACGTCCTTGCCTGGCTCGCCCCTGGTTATGGCACCTTGATCACCGCGCGGGTGCTGAGCGGGCTCGCCCACGGGGTCTTCTTCTCGATCGGCTCCGTCATCGCCACGAACGTTGTGCCGAAGGAAAGGGCGGCAAGTGCCATAGCGACCATGTTCAGCGGTCTCACCGTCGCTTTTGTCACCGGCGTCCCTCTGGGCACGCTCGTCGGCGAACACTGGGGCTGGCGAGCGACTTTTCTGGTCGTTGCGGGATTCGGCTTGATTGCTCTTTTGGGTACTCTTCTATTCGTCCCCAAGGATGTTCCGCATGCGACGCCAGCGTCACTTAGGAAGCAGCTTGCGGTCCTGACGGAACCCCGGCTCCTGCTCGTGTACCTGACCACCATCGTCGGTTACGGCGGCTCGCTTATCGCCTTCACTTTCCTTGCGCCGATCCTGGAGAATGTTTCAGGCTTCTCGCCCCCAGCTGTTAGCGCCGTCCTACTCTTATACGGCGTCTCGGTTGCATTCGGTAATCACTTTGGCGGGCGTCTCGCCGATTCGCACGGGCCGGTATTCGCCCTGAAAGTAATCTTCAGCTTACTTGTTGTTGCGCTCATGCTGTTAGACGTCACAGCGCCCTTCAAGCCGCTAGTCGCGGCGGTCGCCCTGTTGTGGGGTGCAGTTGCATTCGGCAACGTCCCGGCGCTCCAGTTGTACGTGGTCCGTCAGGCTGAGAGATTGGCTCCTGATTCCGTCAACGTCGCTGCGGGCATGAATATCGCTGCGTTCAATCTTGGTGTCGCCGGCGGCGCGTCTCTAGGTGGGATTGTTGTTGAGCGAATGGGACTCATGCATACCCCGTGGATCGGTTCGGCAGTCGTACTTGTCGCTCTCGGCCTTACATCGTTCAGTGGCTGGGTTGACACACGGAGTAGGTGTCCCACCTAGCTCCTCGGATGATGCCCTTGGCGATCGGTCCATGAAGCGGTCGGCTTGCTTGCCGGAGAAGGGTGTTTTCGCCGCTTCGTAATCCGAGCATGGCGGGCACCGGCGCGCACGGCAGGAGGCACGCGGCGTCCTGACCAACGACAACTGGCGCGTTAACGCGAAGTTCGGTCGATTCTCCTCTTTCGCTCTGGACAGATCGGATCACGACACCTATGGGTTCGCCTCCATCTCGTCTTTACTTGTATGGCTCTCTTACCAGGAATCACCGCGATGAACTTTGCGAAGGGCACCGACAGCTCCCTCCTACCCGTCACCAGACGGGGCCCCGTCTATTGGTTAGCCCTGGGAGCTTTCGCGGTAGGCACAGAAGGGTTCATGCTGGGCGGAATTCTTCCGCGCATCGCCGGGGATCTTGGTACCACGGCGGCAATGACAGGCCAGCTCGTCACCGTCTTCGCTTTTACCTATGCGATCAGCTCACCGATACTTACGGCGCTATCGGGGCACTTCAACCGGCGTTCGCTGCTTATAGGCGCGATGATTCTTTTCGCCGTCGCCAATCTGGGCGCCGCTATTGCGCCGGGATACGGGTCGCTGGTCGCCGCGCGAGCGATTCTTGCGATGGCCGCCGGACTTTATGTTCCAGGTGCGAATGCGCTTGCCGGTGCGATTGTGCCACCAGCACAGCGTGGGAAGGCCATCGCGATCGTTAACGGCGGTCTCACCGTCGCCATCGCCATCGGCGTACCGCTGGGGGTCGTGCTTGCAAGTGCCCTTAGCTGGCGGATGACTTTCGTCTTCGTTGCTTTGCTCGGCGCGCTGGCGACACTGGGCTTGTTCATCGGCCTGGATCGCGCGACGGGGGCCCACCTTCCCGTGGCATCCCTGCGTGAACGCTTCGCGGTCATGCGCCGTCCCGATCTCCTCGCCGTGCTCGCAACGACGGCGCTTTGGGCTACTGGGGCATACACCGTCTACACCTATCTCGCCGTCTATCTGGAAGCATTTGCCGGGCTCCACGGCAAAGCCATTGGCTGGATGCTTTTTCTTTGGGGAGTGTCCGCCGGTGTGGGCGTGATGCTCGGCGGAAACGCGAGTGACCGTCTCGGTCCGTATCGGGTGATCGTGCCTGCACTCACGATAGGCGCGCTATCGTTCGCCGCACTCTCAGCGGTGGCCCATGAGTTGAGCCCGTCAATGGCCCTCGGACCGATCGCGGTGGCCGTCGTCGTCTGGGGCGTGGCGCACTGGGCTTTCTATCCGGCGCAACAGGTGAGGCTTATGCACCTGGCAGGGCTCAAGTCAGCCCCTGTTGCATTGTCCTTGAATGCATCCTTCATGTACTTGGGATTTTCTCTGGGTGCACTGGCCGGTTCCGCCACGCTGCTGAGGCTTGGTGCGGCGAACCTCGGGTATGTCGGTGCGGGCTGCGTGCTACTGGCCTTGATCGCGACGTCAGCGTTGATCCGGCGAGAAAAGCGGGCAGCGGCCTGAAGTATCGGTTGGAGCCGCCTCATCAACGGTCTAGCGATGTCGCTTCGTGCGATCCCGCATAGAGCGAAGGTAACCCTCGCTCGGCCATAGTCCCGACATATCGGATCCCAGTACACGCCAATGGCTCGCCCTGTTTAGCCAAGAACTACTGCCAAAATCATTGCATTGCTTCGGTTGGCCAAACTTTGCGATACAGGTGTGGCCAAACTATGTTGGAACGCGCATGAGTTGCGCGATCCACCAAAGTTTGTCCGGTTTGGCCAATCTTCGATGGATATCCGCCAAATTGTCCAAGATGCGCATAACCACATACCCTCGACATGTGGCAAGGGGCATCATGTTAATCACATCGCTTAACGATCGTGGCTTGAGAACTCTGGCGAGGGGTACTGTAATACCGGGCCGGCCAGGTTCATGGACTCTCCGGCACTCGTGTGATCACCGCCCGCCAAATAATCAGCGAGGCTTGCCCTCTGGCCAAGAGCAGCCTCGACGATCGGCGATCAGGTAGCCGCTGGCCCCGAGTCACCGCGATGGGATTGGGCCGGCTTCTTCACCCCCGGGGACGGGAAGCACTAATGCCTGTTTTTTTGCAAAGCCCTTGATTTGATCAAGCGTCACGTAGCCTTTATGAGAGGCATCAATTTCCTCGAAAACCGGAGCGATAAGTGCCATGCCGGACTTCGCCTCTTCCAAAGTCAATTTCCCATCGTGATTGGTATCTGCCTGCGCAAAACGTTGCTCGATCATCTTGGACACCATCTCCTGAGGTGCGAGCAGGTGCGGCGGTGGCGGTAAGACAGGTAGCTCCTGAGGTGAGGCAAGCGTTACCGCGGGAACGGCCAGGATTGCGAAAATGGAAGAACGGCGCACGAATTATTCCTTTGTTGAGTCGAGTGCTTCGGGTAACCGGAAAAAGCTCAGCGATGGCGACGTTACGAGGCTGGTGATGCTCTCGTTCATATGACGCTCTTTGCCGCGTCGATCTCACGAGCAAACGTGAACGGATAGAAGCGAAAGGGAAACGGATACCGCCCCAGTACTTCCTTGGCCGAGATGGCCTGGTGCGAACGCACCAATCCCACGTCCACTGACAGGCACTGACTACCCTCGTCCTCGCGCAGCTGAAGAAATTCGATAGCGATGTGCGCGTTGGCGAGGGCCTCGCTGAGTACGCTCTCGATCTGCATCCGCTTCAAAGCGGGTTTGTAGATCTTGCCCACTGCCGTCAGCGGCATGTCGTCGGTGAAGAAGATCGCTTTTGGCATGGCAGCGCGCTCGCCGATGTGCTTGCTCACATGAGCGAGCAGCTCCTCCGTCGTGGCCTGATGCCCCTGCTTGAGTTGGACATAGGCCACCGGCACCTCGCCTGCATAGGCGTCAGGTCGCCCGACGGCGGCTGCCAGTTGCACGGCGGGATGGGCATACAGCGGCTGTTCGATACTTGATGGATCGATATTGTGCCCGCCGCGGATGATCAGTTCCTTGGTGCGGCCGGTCAGCCAGAAATAGCCTTGAGCATCACGGTAGGCAAGGTCGCCCGTATGCAGCCAGCGCTTCCCGTCGCCCAGGTCCAGCCACAGACCCTCGCTCTGCTGGCTGCCCATATAGCCGGCAAAGACATTCGGGCCGCTGATGGCAAGAACGCCAGGCTCGCCCACGGGAGCGTCCCGCAAGTAGCTGTCGTCCCTGTCGAGCTGCACGATACGCATGTCCTGACCGGGCACCCTCAAGCCGATCGAACCCGCCCTGCGCTCTCCCAGCGGCGGATTGACGCTGCTGACGCAGGTGCCTTCGGTCAGCCCATAGCCCTCGAGGATCTTGATGCCGGTCTGGTGTTGAAAGCGCTTAAGGAGCTCGCGCGGCAGCGGAGCTGCTCCGCACAGGCCATATTCCAGCGAGTCGAGACGATGGTTTTTGCGCGGCACCTCCAGCAGCGCGCTGTAAAGCGTCGGCACCGCGCTGAAGAAATGGATGCGGTGGCGTTCCACCATGGCCCAGAAGTTCTCGATGACGCCCTTGCCCCGGTAGCCCTGCGGCGTGCCGAGCAGCACGTGCGCCCCCTTGGAGAAAGGAAGCAGGCCAGTTACCAGTACGCCATTGACGTGAAACAGCGGCAAGCCGCAAAAGACGTTCTTTCCCGGCCCCATGCCATGGCCGAGGAATTGCGCAACGCTCCATGCATTGGCGACTTCGTTGCGATGGCGTCGCATGGCGATCTTTGGCGTACCGGTGGTACCTCCGGTGCAAAAGAAGGATGAATAATCCTCCGGATCGAAGCGTCGGCCACTGAGCAAACGGTCGGCCGGCTGTCCTTGCACACCTTTTCCGAAATCGTGGACCAGATAATTTCTATCGGGCGCCGTGGCGCGCGAACCGCGCCTGCGCCACCTTTCGCGCAGGCGCATCAACCGAATTGCCATGCCCTCGATGCCGCGGACCCGGTCGGCGAGATCCACCAGCACCACGTGACGCAAGCTGGTTACCGTGTGCAGCACGGGCTGAAGCTTTTGCCAGATATCGGTACCTGGAAACGGGGCCAGGCTGACCAGGATGCTGGCTTTGGCGGCATCGAGCAGCTTGGCGATCGCTTCCGGTTTCAACAGCGGATTGATGGCCAAGGTAATGCCCGCCGCCTGCCCACCCCAGATCACGAAATGCGTTTCCGGCAGGTTGGGCAGGACAAAGGCGATCACGCTGTCCTTGTTCGCACCCAGGCCGTGGAAAAAATTGGCAGTACGATTGATCTGGGCGAAGAATTCCCGATAGCTCCACCTCTCGGGTAGGGCGTGATCTTCCACGCGCAGGAAGAACGACAGTGCCGGCGCCATCGGATAGCGCACCGCCGCTTCGTGCAGCATGTCGTACGTGCTGGCCGGAAGGTTCGCCACCTCACCTTGCGTCTCGATGGCCTCGACATCGGCCTGATTGGCAATGCCGTGCATGTCTAGTTCTCCTGAACTACGCGGTTACGCTGCACGCCGAGATCGATGCGTCCGTCCGTGCTCCGGATGCGCGATTCCACGATGTCTCCTGGCTGCAAGTACTCCGTCCGCTGCGCCTGGATCTTCATGAACATGGCCCATTTCTTTTGCTCGGGCAGCAGTCCGGCCAGCCGTTGTTTCGCCGGAGAAGGCACCCACAGCGCACAACCCGATGGTGTGCCGGTTGACAGCAAGTCGCCTGCGTACAGGTCGTGTACCTGGGAAAGCTCGGTCAGTGTCTCCGCGGGGCCGTACACCAGATTGCTGGTGCAGTCCGCCTGGCGAACTTCGCCGTTCACCGATAGCGTGAGCTGCAATGCGTCGAGAACGGCCATATCGCTCTCGGCGAGCAGGCACAGATAAGGTCCGACGGGCCCAAATCCGCGATAGCTCTTGCCCTTGTAGAACTGCATCTGGGGAATCTGGATGTCTCGTGCCGAGTAATCGTTGACGATCACCAGGCCAGCCACGTATTCATGCAAGTTATGCTGGGAGATCGTCACCGGCGCGGTGATGTCGCGTTTCAGCACCAGGCCGAGCTCGATCTCGTAATCGAGAAAGCGCACCTGGTTCGGCCGAACCACGTCCGCATCGGCGGATGCGATGCAGCTCGAAGCCTTGGTAAAGATCATGTTGAAGTTCTTTGCGTCGGGATCCATGCCCGACTCGATCATGTGCTGCCGATAGTTGGCCCCCTGGCAGATGAATTGCTGGTTGCTGGTGATGGGCGACAAGAGCTCCAAATCGGATTCCAGAAGCCGCGGACCGCGAAGCTCCGCCAGGTCCTCCAGCGGATTCATGCGGAGAAAATCCGCAGTGGTGGCGAACTCGCCTGGCACAGGGACGACGCGGCCGTTACGCAAGACACCCCATTGGGGGCGGCCGTCGTATTTGAAATGGATGACGTTCAAAGGCATGGGGAGTTATCCAGAGCGGAGATAAACAGAGCTAGCCGAAGATCTTCGCGAGCATGCGTAGCTTCGCGATGCTCAGATCCGGACTTCGACGCAGGTGACGGACGGCCTGTACCAGGGTCGATAACTTCAACTTTGGCCGGGTGAAGCTCGCTGGCATGGCTTGCCCCCATTGCGACATCGCTTCCCGGCTTACGGCGTGCACGCCCATGGGCACGGCATCGGTGAACAGATCGCCGTCGCAGTAGTGCTCGTGCTTGTCGCCCCACGGGTCCTGCCAGTAATCGAAGATCTGACTGCCGAGGATGTGTCGCCCGATACCCCAGGCATGCCTCCAGCCACGCTCCCTGAGCGCGCGCTGCCCCATGCCTACCGCGTCGGTATCGATGACTTCATAGGCGCTGTGGCTGTACATCGGGGCGAAGCCCTGGGCCAAGGCCAGGGTGTGGTGATCCGCCGGCCGGTCGCCCAGATCGAGCCGCATGAAGGTGACGGCGGGAGAGCCATCCGGCAGCACCTGGACGTCACTGGGAATGAAGCCGAAATGTTGCGTGTACCACTCACAGGTGGCCTGAAAGTCGGCCAGTTCGAGTACCAGGTGTCCCAGTCGAAGCACTTCGGGAGCTTTGGCTGCGGGCCGCTGGGTTCGATCGACGCGGGGCGTCGCGTGCGCGGAATTGATCGGCAAGGCGGCGCGATGCGGCAGCGTCTCCGCAGACTGTTGTCCTTGTATGACGTCTACCTGGAAACCAGACGGATCGCGCAGTCGAACTCGTTTTCCGCCACCCGGCCAATCCAGTGACTCGATGGCCGAGGCCTCAGGCAAGCGTGATAACGCTTCCAGCTCCTCTCGCTGCTTCACTCGCAGGCCGAAGCCGACGAACTGCGCCTTTGGCGCTTTTCGGACCACATAGCAGAAGGGAGAGGTATCGGCAGCGCGAAGAAAAAGCAGGTCGTTATCGCGCCCAGCCGTATGCAGGCCGAAATCGAGCAGAAACCGTTCCGCCTCTTCCAGATCGGGGCGGTCGAACATGACATAGGCAAGCGCAACCGCCTTGGTGGTCGGATTGGGATGCCTGGCGGGCTGGGCGGTGGTCAGCTTCATGGCGTGGGCACCTCGCTTGGATGACATTCGGTGATGGCGGCTTCGGATTCGCGAGTTATCGTCTCCAGCAAGGCGAGGCTTTCGCGGACCAGTTGATTCACTGCGGCGATGGGGCCGTCGTGAAGAATGGTTCGATCCGGTCGAACCATGACGACCCACCCGATCGGCGCCGTGCCCGGCAGGAACGCGCCCTCCAGGTCTTCCCAGACGCGATCGAAAGGAGCCTTGACCTGCTGCCCGCGGTGCGCCACTTGCACGATCTTTCCGCCTGCCGCCAGGAATTGATCCCGCAGGCCGGTGTCGAGTGAAGGATGGGGGTCGCAGCCAAAGCCGATCAGTGCGAGCGAATCACCGAAGGCGTTGTCGCTGAGCGTTATTTCGCCCTTGGCATTGCGGACATATCCCTGTCGCAGCAAGCTTCCGCGAATCAGCCGCGCGCTGGAGCGTCCCCTGACGAAGAGGCCCTCGGCGAATAGATTCTTCGGCTTGATGCCGAGCTCTTCGAAATGCCTGCGCAGCGGCGGAATGAACCTTATCGCGCGCATGATCGCGTGAGTCAGCAGCGCGAGCGCGGCGTTGCGCGGCATCACCAGCCGCCCCGCGAATTTGGCCATGTCGATCATGGCGCGCGCGTGCGGGCGTCGCTCCCGATCGTAACTTTTCAGGATCGAAGCGCCGGCCCGGCCGTGCACCACCCACGCGAGCTTCCAGCCGAGATTGGCGGCGTCACGCAAGCCCGAGACCAGCCCCTGGCCGACGAACGGCGGCGTGATGTGCGCGGCATCGCCCGCCAGAAAAACCCGGCCCCTGCTGAAAGCGTCGGCCGCCCGGGCATGGAACCGGTAGACCGCTCTTCGCTCGATGTCCATGTCATCAGCGATGCCCCAGGGCGCCAGCAGATCGCGGATACGGGCATCGGATTCCATGTGCTCACGGGTCTCGCCGGGGCGCAGCATGAACTCCCAGCGCTCACGCCCACCAGGCGCAATCATGTGCGGCGTCGGCCGGCGGTGATCGCAGAGGAACTCCACGTGGTCGATGGGTTGGGGAACCCGGCGGGCATCCACGACCAACCAGTCTTCCGCATACGTCTGGCCGTCGAAGTGCTGGCCGATAAGCTCGCGGACGAGCGACGAGGCGCCGTCGGCACCGATCAGGTAACGCGCGTGACATTCCGTGCTGCGTCCCGACCCTTCCGATATCTGGACCACCACGCCATCCGCGTGCTCGGCAAAACCGGTCAGCGTCGTGCCCAGGCTCAGCTGCACGCTCTCGTGCGCCTTTAGTTTGTCGCGCAAGGCACGCTCAAGATCCGGTTGATAAAAGGTCACCAGCTTGGGGTGGCCATCCAGGCCGCCGAGCGTATTGATGCGCGCGAATTCGCCCAACCAAGGCGAACGCATGCGGACATGCGGAATACCGACCTTTTCGAAATCGTCCTCCTCCAGGCCCACCCACTGCAGGATGCGCAACGCCTCGTTGTCCAGGGCGATCGCCCGCGGCGCCGTCAGGATCTGGGCGTTCCGCTCGACCACGACCACGCGTACACCCAGCCGTCCCAGCAGGTTGGCCAACGCGGCGCCCACGGGCCCCAGGCCCACGATCAACACATCCGTCTCGCGACACGCCCTGTCTGCGGAAGGGGGCGCCCCGCTCATGGAGGGCCCAAGCTGGTTATTGCAAAGCGTCATCGCACACACCCTTCGCCGGGCCATTCCGGATCGATGATGGGAATATCCATCATAACTGATAGTTTTGTCAATTATGACATCTGGCAGTAAGATGCGCTTGTATTCAGAAACTTGAGCCGCCATGGCCGCTGCCCCGAGACACCCGAAAACCCCGACCGCCGCCCCTGCAAGTTCCGCCGCAACGGCAAGTTCCGCCGCAACGGAGCGAGAGCCGCGTGGGGCACGCCGCAAGAGGGAAACGCGGCAGCGCTTGATGGAGGCGGCCCTGGCTCTGATGGCCCACAAGGGCATGGAGGGCGTGGCGATCAACGAAATCACCGAAGCCGCCGACGTGGGCTTCGGATCGTTCTATAACCACTTCGAATCGAAGGAAGCGATTCATGCCGCCCTGACCGATTGGGCCTTCGAGAGCTTTGCCGACGCCCTCGATCAGCTGGGTCGGAACATCTCCGACCCAGCCGAAGTGCTGTCCGTATCGATGCGATACGCCATGCTCCGGGCGCAAAAAGAGCCCCGATGGGGGCAGTTCCTCATCAAGGAGGGGCTCTCGACCCGCGTCCTTACCCGCGGACTGGGTCAGCGGCTGTTGCGCGATATCCAGAAAGGCATCGAGGCGAAGCGATTTCGCGGCGACGATCCACTCATGAGCCTGGTGGTCGCGGGCGGCATCGTGCTTGCGTCCATATCGGTCTGGTTGCACCTGGCGCCATTGAACGAATTACCCGCCACGCCACTCCCACTCCCTTCCCTCAATACGGCTCATTTGCCGGAGAGAGCGGCGACCGAGTTGCTGCTCGCACTCGGGCTTTCGAGGTCGGAGGCAGAGGAGATCGCGCGCCGCCCGCTACCTCCCCTGGATGACGCCTCTTTGATGGCGCGTGCGCAGCCATAAGCCATTCGTGGCTAGGCAAAGACGTCCGCGTAGTCCGCTCACGAATCCGTCAGCCATCGTTCCCCGTTCTCATAGAAGGCGGCCAAGCTATGCTTAATCTGGCCGGCCGTCTTTTTGCCGAAGTGACCAACAACACATGATTTGGCCGCGCGGCTAAACCATAACCAGAATGTGGCGTCCATGGGGAAAACTCATGCAGTGGAATGAACGCCGCCCGTAAAAATTTACGCGTGACCGATGACCTGGATTGAAATGTCCTTGTCATTCGGGCGACCTACGGTTGGCTGCTCGACAGGCAATCAGCGGTAATCCCATGGATAATTCCCGACGCCGTTTCCTTGGCGTCGCCGGCGGATTCGCCGGTGCATGCGTCTTCGTCGATACATTGCGCGTGACCCAGGCGATGGATACGCCGATGGCCATGCCGATGAAGCAACGGATGGCCATGCCGGCCCTGGCCGCGCCGAACGTGCCGCTGGTGAACCCGGTGACCATGGCAAAGTTCGTCGATGCGCTGCCGGTGCCACCGATCGCCGTGCCCACGGGCAAGCGCACCCACGCCGCGTTCGGAAGCAGGCAACTGCCGCTCTACCGCATGCCGATGCGGGCATTCAGTGCCAGGGTGCACCGGGATCTGCCGCCGACCCCGCAATGGGGTTACGCAGGGTCCACGCCGGGCCCCACGATCGTGACGCGGCGTGGCGAGCCGGTACTGGTGGAATGGGCCAACGAGCTTCCCACCCGGCATTTCCTGCCTATCGATCACGGCATTCATGGCGCGGAGAAATCTAAACCCGACGTTCGCACCATCACCCATGTGCACGGTGCGCGCGTTTCCGCGCCGAACGACGGTTGGCCTGAAGACTGGTACGTGCCGGGTAAATCGTTGACCGCCCTTTACCCGGGTGACCAGGACGCCGCCACCTTGTGGTACCACGATCACGCCATGGGCATCACGCGGCTGAACATCTACGCGGGCCTGTTCGGCAGCTTCCATGTGCACGACGAGGACGAAGAAGCCCTGGGGCTGCCCTCGGGCGAATTCGACATTCCGTTGATGCTCTATGACCGCCTGCTCGCCAAGAGCGGCAAGCTCTACTACCCGGTTTCGGAAGATCCCGACGCACCCTGGGTGTCCGAATGCCGCGGCGATGCGGTGCTGTGCAACGGCAAGCTGTATCCGTATCTTGAAGTGGAGCCGCGCCGCTACCGCTTGCGGCTGATCAATGCGGCCAATACCAGCTTCTTCAACCTGTCGCTGTCACATGGAAAGCCGTTCCAGCAGATTGGCAGCGACCAGGGGCTGCTGGTAGCGCCCACCGATCGCCTGAGCATAGAACTCTACCCGGCCGAACGTGCCGAGGTGATCGTCGACTTCAGTGCTTATGCAGGCCAGTCGGTGCAGCTACGCCACCAGGCCGACGGCATCGTCGAGTTCCGCGTTCGCGCCAAGGGTCGCCGCGATACCTCAATGGTGCCGGCCGCGTTGCGGCAGGTCCAGCGCATCGATCCATCCACGGCGGTGCAGGACCGCGTGCTTGCACTGGGCGAGCAGGACGATTCGGGCGGCAATCCGATGACGATGCTTCTCGATGGAAAGATGTGGAGCGATCCCATCAGCGAAAAACCGAAGAAGGGCACGGTTGAAACCTGGACGTTAGTCAATGTGACGGGCGACGCGCATCCCATCCACCTGCACCTTGTGCGCTTCCAGGTACTGGAGCGCCGTCCGTTCGACCTCTTCGCGTGGAACGCCCGCAAGGAACTCAAGTTCACCGGGCCATCGATACCACCGGCCGCGCACGAAGCCGGCTGGAAAGACACCGTGCGCTGCGACCCCGGCATGGTCACACGCATCATCACGCGCTTCGATGGCGAGCCAGGCAAATACGTCTGGCACTGCCATTACCTCGAGCACGAAGACAACGAAATGATGCGCCCCTACGAACTGGTCTGAACCCCGTTGGTTTGTTGCGGTGGTAACGATTGTTCGCGATATCTTGCGTTGACACGTGAGCGTCATCACACCCTCGCGCATTGTCGCTCGCGTGCCAACGATCCGTCACATGCGGGGTAGATGCTCACCGCGGTCGACAGGTCATCCACAACCTCAGTCGACAAGCATCAGGGGGAAGACTTCCAGTAGGGAGAGATTCACAATGGTTACATGGTTGCGCCGCACGCGGCTTTCGCCGCTGTTGATTGCTGCGCTTTCCGTCGGCCTCGCCGGCGTCGTCAGCGCCCAGGACACCACTCCACCCGACCACGATGCACAGTTCCGCCAGAACGTGCCCGTGGCTCCCTTCAAGAACCAGGTTGGCCTTCCCGGCGGCGTCGTCGTACTGCACAAGCCGACCCAAGGCCAGGACAACAGCAACAATACCGCCACCCCGATCAAGCACGTGATCCTGCTGATCGGCGAAAACCGCACGTTCGACCACGTTTATGGCACCTACACCGCGCCGAAGGGGCAGTCGGTGGACAACCTGCTGTCCAAGGGCATCGTCAATGCCGACGGCACGCCGGGTCCGAACGTGGACCTTGCCGCGCAGTTCATGGCCTCGAGCACCGGCAAGTTCGACATGTCGCCGAAGAAGACCGGCAAGTACAAGACGCTTCCGCAGATGAACACCGGTGGCGCACCCACCGCGGCACCCTTCGCTTCCGCAGCGCAGGCGCAGGCCATTGAGCCTGCCCTGCCCGATGGCACCTACGACATGCTCGCTGCCGGTGGCACGGGCCTGCCCAACCGCGTGGTCGATACCCGTTTCCCGGCCAAGCTCGTCAACGCGCCGGTGGACATGCATGCGTCGATCAGCTACGACGCTTACGCCAACAGCCCCGTGCACCGCTTCTTCCAGATGTGGCAGCAGCTCGATTGCGACACCAAGGCCGCCACCGCCGCCAACCCCAGCGGTTGTCTCAACGATCTGTTTCCCTGGGTCGAAACCACCATAGGCGCGGGCAACAACGGCGCTCCGCAGCCGGCGAACTTCACCGACCAGACCACCGGTGAAGGCTCCACCGCCATGCAGTTCCTGAACATGGCCCAGGGCGATGCGCCTTACTTCAAGAAGCTGGCCCAGAAGTATGCGCTGAGCGACAACTTCCACCAGTCGGTGATGGGCGGCACGGGTGCCAACCACATCATGCTTGGCTTCGGTACCTTGATCTACTACGCCGACGCCAACGGCAACCCGGCCACCCCGCCGGAAAACCAGATCGAGAACCCCGACGCGCAGTTCGGTACCAACAACTGGTGGGTGCAGGACGGCTACGGTGGCGGTTCGTACGTCAATTGCGCCGACGAAAGCCAGCCGGGCGTGAAGCAGATCAAGAACTACCTGCGCTCGCTGCCGTACCTGACGTTCAAGGGCACGGACTGCAAGGCCAAGGCCTACTACCTGGTGAACAACTACAACCCAGGCTACATGGGTGACGGTACGCCGGCTCCGCTGGGCGCCGATCAGTTCACCATCCCGCCGACCACACAGGAGAACCTGGCGCTACTGCTGGAGAAGCACAAGGTTTCCTGGAAGTACTACGGTGAAGGCTTCGGTGGCGGCAAGGAAGACGGCGAGGGCGGCACCTTCTGCAACATCTGCGATCCGTTCCTGTACTCCACCCAGGTCATGACCAACCCGGAACTGCGCGCCAAGAACCAGGACATCAACGACCTGTACAACGACATCCAGAACAACACGCTGCCGGCCGTTTCCATCGCCAAGCCCGACGGCATCCTCGATGGCCATCCGGCTTCGTCGAAGCTGGACCTGTTCGAAGGCTACGTGCGCAAGATCGTCGAAATGGCCGAAGCCAACCCGAAGGTGTGGGACGACACCGTGATCATGGTGACCTTCGATGAAGGTGGTGGCTACTATGATTCTGGCTACATCCAGCCGATCGACTTCTTCGGCGACGGCACGCGCATCCCGCTGCTGGTGGTATCGAAGTACTCCCTCGGCGGCAAGGTCGTGCACACGTACTACGACCATGTCTCGTTCGACAAATTCGTCGAGGCCAACTGGAACCTGAAAGACCAGATATCTGCCCGCAGCCGCGACAACCTGCCTAACCCGGTGTCGTTCAAGGAGAATCCGTATGTTCCGGTGAACGCGCCGGCCATCGGCAACCTCATGGACATGTTCAACTTCACCAAGAAGGATGTCAGCGACGCCACCGCGATCGTTGACTGATCGCTCACGGTTCGCTCGATACCGACCCTGCCGGCGAAAGCGGGCAGGGTTTTCGTGCTGCAAGGAGCCAGATGATGATGAAGCTTTCCCTGCCCGGGTTGGGGGTCCGATTAATGAGTCTGGCTCCGTTGGCCGCTGCTGCTGCGTGTGCGCTTGCCATGACTGCGGCCACACCTGTCCACGCCGATCCCGGTGACTTCGGCGCCATGCCCGGACTGTGGAAGATCCTGGTGCGGCACGTGGCCAACGGCAAGGCAGGTACACCGGAAGTGCATTGGCATTGCGTGGATGAAGGTGCCGATCCCTGGACCACGTTCGCCGCGTGGACGCCGGCGGAGGGCGAATGCACCGCCACGGACCAGCAACGCCGCAGTACCTCGCTGGCATGGAAGCTCACCTGCAAGGCAGCGCCGCCGGCTTCGGCGCATGTGGATTTCGACAGCGCCAAGCACTACACAGGCAGCGTCACGGTCGAAGGCCGCGGCGAGGTTACGCGGGTGGAGGGCGACCGTTACGCCGCCTGCACCAGTCCGCAAGATTGACGCGGCGGCGGCCACGACTCCCCAGACGTCACGCGCAGCCGAACATGAGGATCGCCGAATCCAAAAACATCTGGTCACAGTGGCCAAACCATGTGAGATCGCGCAACGATTGTCATCCCGACCGGGCCGTCTCTTTCCGATCGAAGTACGAAACCTTGTTCGCGATCTTCCACTCGTCGCCAACCTTCAGCAGCAAGAAATAGTCGGTAATCACGACGGCGCCATAGTCCAGGGTGATCCGCGCGGTTCCCGCATTGCCCGATGCATCCATGAAATCGATGGTCCGCACGCGCGAGGCTTCATTCTCCGCCACCTTGCCCTTGAAGAACGCACAGAACTCGTCCAGGGACAGCGACGTGAACTTGCCATCGCGCACGCTCTCGATCCGTGCAGTCGGCAGGAAGGCCAGGCGCATGTGCGATGCCTCGCCGGTGGCCTGCCCGCTGAAGTAGTGCTGGATGGCCTGCCTCATGCCTTCCTGCGCAGCGGGGTCCTGCTGCGTCGTTTGGCGCATCGCCGGTGGGTCGGCGGGTGCGGCATGCGCGCCCGCGATGAGGGTGATGAGGGCGCCTGCGAGCAGGCTGCGAATCCGTTGCTTATTCATGGCGCGTCTCCGTGGGAAGTCGACGCAGAATGTCTGGCGATGGCCCTTCGGACAATCGCTTTCACCGCGGATTTCGCACGCTTCGGCGCAATACTTTTCGCCACCTCATTTGAACAACGCGAGCCTATCGCGATAGCTGCGTGACAACTTGAGTTCCTGTCCACAGTCCAGGGTCAGGAAATACTCTCCGTTGAGGTGCGGTCGAAGGGCGACGACACGCGCCGCATTGACCAGTGTAGAACGGTGGATTCGTGGAAAGCGAGCGGGGTGCAGGCGCTTCTCCAAGTGGCTCAAGGTCGCACGCAACACATGCGTGTCTCGATCGGTGTGGATGCAGAGGTAGTCGCCCGCCGCATCGACCCAACGGATGCTTGCACGCGGCAAGCGCAACGTGGTCGCACCATCGCGAATAGCCAGGGGCGCATCCGGATCACTCCATCCCTGCGCATCGCTGGCTTCAAGCGCCTCATCCAGGGTCAACGCCGGGCGGCCACTGAGTACACCGATCAGGCCAAGCAATCGGGCGCGATGATCGCTTGCCTCACGCCGGTCCAGTGCTTCGCGCACCCGGAACAAGGCCTGATGCAAACGGCTGTCGTCCACCGGCTTCAGCAGGTAATCCACCGCGCTCGCTTCGAATGCGTCGAGTGCGTAGTGGTCATACGCGGTAACGAACACCACCAGCGGCATCTGCTGCGCGGGGAAGGCACGCAGGGTCGCGAAGCCATCGAGTCCGGGCATCTGCACGTCGAGAAACAGCAGGTCCGGCGCGTGCTCGGACACCGCACGTATCGCCGCCGCGCCGTCACCGGCCTCGCCAACGATAAGGATGTCACTCTCCCCGGCCAGTCGCAGTTCCAGGCCGCGACGGGCCAGGGGCTCGTCATCGACGAGCAATGTCCTTATCGTCCTTTCGCGCGTGTCTTTGGACATGGTCATTGCCGTGGCGCTCCCGAACTCTCGAACGGTAGCCTCATGATCACCTCGAAGCCTCCCTCCTCGCGATTACGCAGCCGGAAACTCTGCTGCTCCCCATACAGCACACGCAGGCGGCCACGCGTATTGGCCAGGCCGACGCGGTTGCCATGTACCGCGCTGCCTTCCCATCCACCATCGTGGTCCAGCTCCGGCCACCCGGGGCCATCGTCGATGACGGACAGTTTCAGGTGATCGCCGTCGCGGACCGCATGCAGTCCGATCGTGCCGCCCTCCACTCGCTTGATCACCGAATACTTGATGGCGTTCTCCACCAATGGCTGCAACAGCAGGCTCGGCAGCAGCGCCGACCAGCACGAAGGATCGATCCGGACATCCACGCGAAGACGCTCGGCGAAACGGGTCTTTTCGATATCCAGGTACAGCCCGATCGCATCCAGTTCCTGCTTCAGGGTCACCCGCTGCATCGGATCGGCGTCGAGCGAATGTCGAAGGAAGGCGCTCAAGCCCTGTACCATCCGGTTGGCGGTGGCGTTGTCGCGATCGAGCACCAGCGTCGAAATCGCATTGAGGGTGTTGAAAAGGAAGTGCGGGTTCAACTGGTAGCGCAGCATTTTCAGCTGCGCCTGGTGGGCCATCGCGGTCGCGGCCAAGGCCGCTTCGGTCTGCATGCGAAGTTTGCGCCAGGTGGTCATGACCAGGTAAAGGCTGGCCCACCCCACCACCACGTAGAGCTGGCTGATCACATAGGTGAAATAGCCGAAACCGGTGAAGGGCAGGCATCGGCGGCACCATTCCAGGTCGGTCACCATCTTGTAGGTGAGACCCATCGCCGCGGCGATCAGCACCGCCGGTACGATCATCAGCAATGCCACTCGCGCCGGTGGCCGATCACCGCAGGCGCGCAACAGGTAACGCAGTCCAAGCGTGCCGAGGAAGCCGGTAACGGCCACGGCGAGCAACACCGTCCAGTACTCGGCCGGCTTCCCGTTGGCGAGTGCGGAAAAATAGTTGACCAGGAACACGCCGCCCCAGCCGCCCGTGTGTAGCCACCAGAACAACGCACCCGCCGACCTTACCGGCGGCAACCCGGTAGCGGGCTGGGGCGACGTGGGATCGTTCGGCGCGACGGAATCAGGAGTCATGGCGGTAGATGGTGGACCTATCGGCAGCATAGACGGGACACCTTCGCCGGGTGGCCACGGCGATTCGGTTCGGCGCGCGCGCACAACGCTTCGGCGCAAACGCCCTACCGGGTGCCTCCGCAACCGCTAGCCTCGTGGACGACATGTGCCTGTCCCCTCCTTCCACCCGATGCGTGCCCGACACGGGCCGCGAGGCACCATACCAAAGGAGTCGTCGATGCTGCTCGAACTGATCCTGGCCGCGAACATGGCGACCGCCCAGGTGGAAACGGTTCCGGTTGCCACCGGCCTCCGGCGTCCCTGGTCGATGGCCTTCCTTCCCCAAGGCGACTTCCTGGTCAGCGAGAAAGAAGGCGGACTGGTCCGGGTGACTCCCGAGGGCGGGAAACATCCGATCGCGGGCATGCCCGACGACCTGGAAAACGCCGCGCAGGGACGCGGTGACAATGTCGGCCTGTTCGACGTGGTGTTGCACCCGGACTTCGCCCGCAACCATCGCATCTATTTCACTTATACATCGCGTGGCGCGGATGGCACGACGACCCGCCTGTCCACGGCCCGCCTGCTCGACGATCGCCTTGTCGACGTGCGACCGCTCTTCGACGCCACGCCGCGCTCGTCAGAACGCTTCCATTACGGCGGTGGACTGCTGATCGATCGCCAGCGTCACATTTACATGACCATCGGCGAGCGCCATTTCCGCGAAAGCAGCAACCCTCCGCTACCCGTGTCGCAGGACCCCACGGATCGACGCGGCAAGATCTACCGCTTCAACCTGGATGGCAAGCCGGCGCGCGGCAATCCCGATTTCGGCAAGGGCGCGGTGCCGGGGATTTATGCGCTGGGCATCCGCTCCGCGCAGGGATTGGCGCAGGCGGGTGACGGACGCATCTGGATGTCCGAGCACGGGGCCACGCGGGGCGACGAGATCAACCTGCTGCGGCCCCATGCGAACTATGGATGGCCCGTGCATACGGCGGGCCGCCACCGCGATGCTGGCTATGTGCCGCAGACGCTACCGGGCGCGGTCTACACCGCGCCGGCATGGACCTGGACGGATCGCACCATCGCACCCGCCGGACTGGCCGTTTACAGTGGAAAGCAGTTTCCGGAATGGCGCGGTGACCTGCTCCTGGCGGGCCTGAGTACAGGTAGCTTGCTCCGGCTGGACCTGCAGGGCGATCGCGTGGTCGGCGAGGAGGTGCTGCTCACCGGTGTGCGCCTGCGCAACGTGAAGCAGGCACCGGACGGTACCGTCTACCTGCTCACCGACGAATCCGACGGACGATTGCTACGGCTGGAGCGACGATCGTGATTCAAGGCCTCATGCCTGCGTCACTCCCCGCATCAAGGCCAGCATGGCGTGTTCGAGATCGTGTTCGAAGTCATAACGCAGGCTTCGCAAGCCCGGTTGCTCGATCACTTGCGCGGCGATTCCTGTCGGGTTGCTCAGCGGCCACAAGCCGATGATGAGTGGCAGCGCATGCTTCACCACCTGATCGAACGCCTGCGCCGATATGTCGGGCACCCGGGCATGGAAGTCCTGCGCCGTTCGTTGACGAATCGCCAGCAGATTGCCTTTGATCTCGACCATGCGTTCGAATGACACCTTGCGCTCGAGAATGGACGGCAAGATGCTGATCAGGCGG
This sequence comes from Luteibacter sp. KNZ12-1A, assembly GCF_056755675.1. Lineage (NCBI taxonomy): Bacteria > Pseudomonadati > Pseudomonadota > Gammaproteobacteria > Lysobacterales > Rhodanobacteraceae > Luteibacter > Luteibacter sp. KNZ12-1A. The sequence continues at coordinate 93,168 of NZ_JBPGXU010000003.1, forward strand.
CAGAGCAACGGACGGGCGACGATCGTCGAGGCGAAGACGCGGGCGATGTGTTCGACACTTCCCTCGTTCTTACCGCCACGATCCAGTGCCGCGCCCAGGTCCGCGTGCCACCCCGAGAATTCCTCGACAAGCAGATCCATCAGCACGGCTTCGCTACTTTCGAAATACCGGTAGACGTTCGACTTCGTCATCTCCGCCTGGCGGGCGAGCTCATTGATTCCGAGATCGAGGACATCAGGGTCCTGCAACAGCATGGCCCGTGCGGTAGCCAGCAGATGCCGGCGGCGCTCTTCCTTCTGCTCGGGGGAGCGGGCGCGTACGTAGGAAGGGGACGAGGTCATGCGGGGATCACCTTGCAGTTGCAAAAGACCAATGGTCTGCTATATTAGAGACCGACGGTCTTCAATTCTGCCCGAAACGCGGGATGGAGGCCACCCTCTAGTTCACCGTGACCTCAACAAGAGTAAGCATCATGGCTACCAACGTCGGTACGTGGGTCCTCGTAACGGGCGCATCCAGCGGATTTGGCGAAGAATTCGCCAAGCAGTACGCCGCCAAGGGCCATTCGCTGGTTCTGGCCGCACGTCGGCTCGATCGGCTGGAAGCCCTGGCCGCGACGCTTCGCCAGACCTACGGCGTGGAGGTCATCACGGAGCAGGTCGATCTGTCGGACCTGGCCGCCGTCGAGGGGCTGCACACGAACCTTCGCGAGCGCGGAATCGCGATCGAGATCCTGATCAACAACGCGGGGCATGGCTTGCAAGGCGCCTTCCTCGACTCGCCGCGGCAAAGCATCCTGGACATGGTGCAGTTGGACATCGCGAGCCTGACACTCATGACGCGGCTCTTCGGTGAAGACATGCGCCAGCGAGGCCATGGAAAGATCCTGCTCGTCGCCAGTTTGTTGTCTTACTTCGGCGTGAAAGACATGGCCGTCTACGGTGCGGCCAAGGCCTATGTGCTTCGTCTGGGCGAGGCGCTGCACCGCGAATTCAAACGTGACGGCGTGACGGTTACGACGCTATGCCCCGGCATATCCGACACCGGCTTTGCCCAGGCCGCGAAGCAAAAGATCACGCTGGGGCTCAAGCTGCTGATGATGAAGCCCGAACCGGTGGTACGAGTTGGCATCCGTGCGCTCGATACAGGCCGCATCAGTGTCGTCCCGGGCTTCAACAACAAGGCGGCCGTGGCGATGGTGTGGGCGACGCCACGATGGCTGCACCAGGCGCTCTTTGCCCGCATCATGAACGGCTGAATTAGCGAACGCGCGTGAAGTAGTTGGCACGCATGACGGGCGTACGGTTGGTTCCTGGATAAACCACGGTCTCGACGAGGTCACGTCCGTCTGGCAATACGGAATAGATTCGCGTCGACACAAGAACGCCGTCCTTCTGCAACGCCATGACCAGGACGTTGGGCGCCGGCCGTTCCAGTGCGACATGGTCGGCTTCCGGACTGTTCTCGATGATCGCGTAAGTCCCGTCTAGCGTGGCTGTGGAAACGGAATGAACCTCTACTCCAGGCGCATAGACGATATCGACGTGCGTGGCCCACTTCCCGCCGCCCACATCGGCGAACGTAAACGTGACGCTCTTCGGGCGCTGATCGGGCGGCATGGGTAGACGCGACGTATCGAGCGACCAACTTCCCAGCAAGGGAAAAGGCGACGAGCGCGTCGGGGATGGCTCCGATGACGCCTGTGGCGTGTCAGCCAGGCTGATCGCTGGCGTCGCGATGGCGAGTGCCATGGCAATTACAAGGATTTTTGGCAGGAATTTCATATCACCCCTTTCCATGCTGGACCTTGTCTTTTTTAGCATGGCCGCCAGCCGATCTAACGATAGCTCGCTTCCATGAGCGCCGTGCCCAACTCGCCGATCTTCATGTGATCGAAACTGGTGTTATTCATCAATATAACGGTATGGCCATCGTCGATGGTGCGCCATACGAGCATTCGAAACGCACCGTTGGATCCGTACTCCCACGCGACCGGATGCTCCTTGCCGCCAAAGGATAGCGTCTTGGTACGTCCACCCAAGGCGTAGTGCTGGGCAGGCCGTTCGACGGTCATCAGGATGCGCATGGACTCGGGCGACAGCACCTTGCCTGAGAAGAGGCCGTTGGCCAGGGCGAAGAGGTCATTTGCGCTGGCGTAGAACCCACCGGCGAGCATCATGAAGTTCGGCGAAGGCTTGTCGAGCGGCTCCGCCTGGGGAGTCAGTTTCCGGTAACCGTGAGCCATGCCTGGCACCGCCAGCGAGCTTCCACTGAAGGTTCCACTGTGGCGCATCGCAAGCGGTCGGACGATGTAACCGTCGACCAGGGAGGCGTAGTCCCGTCCGGTGACCCGCTCGACGACAGCCTTGACCAGCAGCCAATTGGAATGCGAGTAGTCCCATTCCGTTCCGGGTTCGAAACGCAAGTCGCCGCTCGCGAAACGGCGCACGGCCTCTGCCTGGTCGATCGACAACGTCCGCGTGGCCGGGTCGCGCTTGATGGCGTCATCCATGTCGTTGGGAAGCCCGCTCGCATGGGTCATCAAGTCGCGCAGTGTCAGCTTGTCGCCATTATCACGTCGATAGTCAGGGAGATAGGTGGAGATCGGCTCGTCCAAGGCGAGCTGGCCCTGTTGGACCAATCGCATGACCACCATCGCGGCGATCCATTTCGATATCGAGCCGGACTCGAACGGCGTGTCGGCCGTCAGGGCACGATCCGTGGCGGCATCGGCCACGCCGAAGCTCGCGGAGTAGTCGATGTGCGAGCCCTGGCCTACAAGCACCACGCCATTGAAGCTCTCCTCGGCGACGAAACGTTGGACGATGGCGGCACAGCCACCGCAGTCGGCCCATGCCGGAAAGACGGCCGGCAAGCTCATCAGAAACAGCGCCGCCCTCCGTAGAGCGCGTCGCTGCGCTCGCTTACGCGATCCTGGAAAACCGTTCATCGATACCTCCCCGGTCCGGTGAGCGCTTGGATGCCGCACGCGCCGCCAAGGTTTAAGCGTGTCACCTCACCATGGAGAAGAGCGCACGTGGCCCAGCCATCGCAGGGCCCGTCGCACCAACGCGCCCGGCAGGTCCGGATTCCACACGAAGGTGACCACGCTCTCCGCCGGCATCGTGTACTCGAACCGGAACCGCCCATCCGTCACCGAAACAGGACGCGCCGCCGTATTGATGTTCACCATCACCAGGACGATCGACCCGTCGAATTCGTTCTGGAAGGCCACGTTGGCGATCCCCTTGTCGGCATCGGTGTCGTTGGATTTCACTCGCGTGGCACCTGGCAGGACGAACGTGCTGAAGTGTGCCAGCGCGTAGTACTCGTCGTTGCGAGTCACCGCCCCGGTCTGCGAGTCGATCGTGATCACGCCCTTGCAAGCCAGGCATCCGCCGAAGTGCGGACCGTGGTTCTCGTCCAGCGCCAGGTTCCAATAGATGACGCCACGGGCCCATTGGCGGGTTCCCGTGACCAGCAGGTTTCGGGTGAACCAAAGCAGTTCGCCATTCATGTTCAGCGGCCAGTCGCCGCCCGAACACTCGGTGATATACGCATCCTTGTCGGGATATTGGCGGTGCACGCGGCCCTGCTCATGCTGGCTGCCCTCGTAGCAATGCCAGGCCACGCCATCGATGTAACGCGCGGCATCGGCGTTGGCCAGGACACTCAACGGTTGCTCCGGGTGGCTCCAGTTGTGGTCCCAGTCCAGGATGGCCGTCTTCGGCTTCCGCCCGGCAAGCTTCGGCCCGAGATACCTGGCGACGATCCGCGCACGCGTCTCCGCGCCCATCACCATGCCGGGGTAGCTGATGGGTGAATAAGCGGGCTCGTTCTGCAAGGTCAGGGCGAATATGGGAATGCCATGGCTGCGATAGGCATCGAGATACTTGACGAGGTAATCCGCGTACGTGCTCTCGTACTGCTCCAGCAACTCCCCGCCAATCAGGTTTTCGTTGGTCTTCATCCACGCCGGCGCACTCCATGGCGAGGCGACGATCAGCATGTCCGGATGGATGGAGAGGACTTCGCGCACCACCGGTATCACGTCCTGGAGGTTTGGCGCGACGTTGAAGTGCTCCAACTGCGGGTCGGTCTGGCCGAAGGGAATATCGTCCAGCGTATACAGCCTCAACGAGAAGTCCGAGGCGCCGACGATCAGGCGCATCATGTTCAGGTTGAGGTTCGGCGGTGGGCCATACAACTCGCGCAACAGCGCGCGGCGTTGCAGTGCGTTCAACGTGTTCTGGAGAAGCCATGCCGAGGAGTCGGTCATGGCCGCGCCAAACCCCGTCATGGTCTGGTACCTGGTGCCGACGTCGACAACGATGTCGGCTGGCGTGGCGTCGTGAGGCCTCGTGTCGATATCGCGCTGTGGCGCCAGCTTCAGGCGGTGATCGGCGGTGCTCAGCCAGACTTCGACCGCCGGCATGATCGGCCGCACCGGCGAAGCGGCTTGTGCCCCCACTGTCGGCTGCACGAAGCGCGGTGCATACAGGGCTGCCACGCTGAGCAGCGAGATCAAGGCGATGAAGATGGCCACCGTCCGGTGGGAATCCGGCCGCCGCTCAGCCATGATGCCCGCGGATCCCGATGCTCGCCTTGCCTTTCACTAGGACCACGAAGCTTCCCGGCTTTCACGTCGAAACATGGAGCCATATTACTAGCCCTGAGCCTCGATATATGGCGAATCCGTTCGGATCATGCAACGACTGGGCAGCGAGGACACGAGCCCCTGGCTCAGGGTGCGTTGGCTGGAGCGGCGTTGATCGCCAACTGGGCAGCGAACGCCCGCTGGTATGCCGGACGCGCTTCGCCGCGGGCGACATAGGCGGCAAGGCTCGGGAATTCCGCCAGGATTCCCGATGGCCTCAACCTGAGCAGCACCGATACCATCGTCAGGTCGCCAGCGCTGAACTCGCCATCCAGCCAATCGGCACCACCCAGGCGGGCGGCAAGCCGATCCAGCCGCCCACGGATGCGATCCGCGATCAGGGGTAGGCGCTCCTGGGTCCAGGGCTTGTCGCCCTCGATGAACCTGGCCGTCACCAGTTCCAGGATCGGCGGCTCCACGGTGTTGAGCGCGGCGAACATCCAGGTGATCGCGCGCGCGCGGGCATTGGCATCGTCCGGCAACAAGCCCGTATAGCGGTCGGCGAGATGGAAGATGATCGCGCCGCTCTCGAACAGCACGAGTTCGCCTTCCTCATAGGTGGGAATCTGGCCGAATGGGTGGAGGCCCAGGTGCGCGGGCTCCTTCATGGCACCGAAGGACACGAGGCGGACCTCGTAGGGCTGGCCGACTTCCTCCAGCGCCCAGCGCACGCGCGTATCGCGCGCCAGGCCCATGCCGCCGTCGGGGGAACGCTCGAACGCGGTGATGACAATGCTCATGCGTGAATGTCCTTTGGGTCAGTCCGGTATCGCCACTTCGACCAGTCGCTCGAGCAAGGTCAGCGACTCCTGCCAGCCGAGATAGCACTGCTCGACCGGGATCATGTCGGGAATCCCCTCCTGGACGATCTGCACGTCGGTCCCACAGGACACGGCGCGCAGGCTGATCGTCGTGACCATGCTACCGGGCAGGTTGGGGTCGTCGAAACGGTCGTCGTGAACGATACGCTCGTTCGGCACCAGTTCCAGGTAGGTGCCGCCGAAGCTGTGGCCGTTGCCGGTGGAGAAATTCGTGAACGTCATCCGATACTTACCTCCGACCCGCGCATCCAGTTCGTGCACGGTGCAGGTGAAGCCATCGGGCGGCAGCCACTTGGACGTGGCGGCGGCATCGAGGAAGGCGCGGTAGATGCGCTCGGGCGGGGCGGTGAATACGCGGTGCAAGCGAACAGTGCCGGTCATGGGAAATTCTCGTGGCGAGGTGGAGTCCTCATTGCCTACGACGAACGGGGATATCCCAAATCGACATCCGTTCTCAAAGAGTCACCGGGGGCTACCGACGAACGCGCTTGCCCTTGGCCCGCTTCCCTATGCTCGCCGCCTGAGGGGCGTCCTTTTCCCCCGAGGGACCACCGGCCGCCACCCGCTCGATCCACGCCAGGTCATCGACGTAGGAAAGGAACTGCCTCAGGTATCCCGGCGACAACTCGCGCATGAGCTCGATCGACCGGTGCACAAGGGCGTTCGAGTTGAGCGGACCCGCGTTCCGGGGAACGTAGTCCAGCGTCTGCCGCAGCTGGCTTTCGGCGCGCAGGCCCGACCATATTTTCCGGAAATCCTCGAGCGCGGGCAGCTCGGGATAGGCGCTGGACGCCGGGTCGCCGGCGAACTCGTCCACCAACCGCCCCAGCGGACCGCGAGCGCGCGACGCACTACGGTCCATGGGACGCCACGGTGGCCGTCGACGGTTTCGGAATCGGTGCTATCTCCACGCGCCGGTTTTTCGCACGGCCGTCCTCGCTGGCGTTCGTGCTCACAGGCTGTTCGGAACCGAACGCGGCGGCGAACACGGACGGCGCGGGAACCCCCTCGGCGATCAGCGCACGCGTTACCGTAAGGGCACGTTGCGCGGACAACTCCCAGTTATCGGCGAAGTGCCTGTTGCTGTCGCGCACCGGCTGGTCATCGGTGAAGCCACTGACCATGAGCACCTCGTTTCGCGAGGCGAGGTATTGGGTGAGCGGCGCCGCAAGGCTCTTCAGGAGCTCGCGCCCTTCGGGCTGGAGCTGGTCGGAGTTCAGCGCGAACAACACGCTGCCGCGAATGCCGATGCGCCCGTCGACGAGGGTCACGCGGCCCGCCGCGAGCGGCACCGCCAAGGCCTGTTCGAGCGTCATGCGGCGCTGCGCTTCGGCCTGTCGCTGCTTGACCTCTTCATCCAGGCGGATCGAGAGTTGCAGCTGCATGCCGATCACGCCCACGAGGATCAACACGAAGGCGCCCAGCAGCACCGACATCAGGTCGCCGAACGCGGCCCAGATCGGTGCGGCCGATTCCGATTCGAACTCGACGTCGTCACTCATGCCGTTTCGTCCATGGCCGGCATGCGCTGCGCGGCGAGCCGCTGCATGTCGTCCAGGATCTGCTTTTGCGAGAGCACGCTGAGATCGACGACTTCCCTTGCCTGCGCCACGTAGTACGCCAGTTGTTCGTCGCTGCGCACGAGCGAATTGTCCAATGCGATGGCGATCTGTTCGAGGCGTTCCATCAAGGCCTCGTTGGACTTGCCGAACGACTCGACACCCGCGCCGAATGCTTCGGCCAGGCCGGCCACCTCGACGGCGCCGCCGGTGACCTGTGCGGCGACCGAAGCCAGCTTGCCGGTCTCGGCTTCGATCTGGTCGGTGAATCGCGTACCTACACGCTCCAGCAGGTCGGCCGACGTCGCCACCAGCGCATCCACGGCGGCACGTTGCTCGGTCGACGCGTGGTTCACGGCATCGAGCAGGGTTTCCAGCGTCGCCAGCAAACGGCTGCGCTCGTCGAGCATCGCCGTATCGCGCACCATGCTGTCGGAGAGTTTCTGTCGCAGTTCGGCGACGACTTCAGCGGCAACCCTGGGTGCCTCGGAAGCGGTTTCCACGAGGCGTGAAATCTCGGCGATGGTGGCGCTGGCATCCGCCTTGGTCTGTGCCGTGATGTCGCCGGCGGCGCGGGCGAGCGTATCGGTCCACAACGCGAGCCGTTCTTCGTCGCGCGATGCCAGGACGTCCTGCAGGCCCGCATGGGATTGGCGAACGGTTTCGACGAGGGACGTGGCATGCCGCTCGAACACCGCGGCCGCCCCATGCGAAGCGGCCTCGAAACGCGTCGAGAGCGTTTCCACGAGGTTCGTCGAACGCTCTTCGAAAGTCTGGGTGAACGCTTCCAGCGAGCCGCTCAGATCGTTCGCCACGGTCTCGTTCGCACGGCGTTGCTCCGCCAGGGCATCGTTCCAGAGGCTGGCGACGGTCGCCGTGGATGCCTGGAGGCCCGCTGTAAGGCCGTCGAGGTGCCGCTGCACGGCCTTCGTCACGGTGTCGTGCAACGATGCCGCTTCACGCGCGAGCCCGGCCATGGTGGCGTCGATGACCGGCTGGAGCGTCGCGCTCGCCGCGCGCGCGCTTTCGGAGACACTGTCCTTCAACGATGCCTCGACCGATGACGCGAGGCGCGCGTACATCGCATCGGTCGAGGCGTGGAATGCTTCCTGGTTCGCGAGCTGGCGATCGCTGGCGGCGAGACTGTTCTTTTCGATAGCCGCCATCATCGCTTGCAGGCGGTCGACCAGGACGGGCATCGACTCGGCCTGCTGTTGCAGAAGCCTGAAGGCTTCCTCACGCTGGTGCGCCTGGGAGTGGATGCGCAGGGTCGTGGCGATCTTCATGTCGAGCAGCTGTACCGCCTCGAGCCGTTCGCGCCTGCACAAGGCCGAGAGCAGCCCGAGCATCGCGGAACTGGCCACGCCCGCGATCGACGTGCCGAAGGCGAAGCCAAGACCCTTCACCGGCGCCGCGAGCGAGCCACGGATCGCCTGCAAGTCCGTCGCGCTTTCCAGCGCGATGCCGGTTCCCCTCAGCGTCGCCATCATGCCCAGCAGCGTGCCCAGCATGCCCAGCAAGACCAGCAACCCGACCAGGTAAGGCGTCAATGCCGGCGCGGGCATGGCCGCGCGCGCGCCTTCGATGCGCAGGCGCACCGCGTTCCGCAGGCTCGCGTGCAAGGGTTCGAGCCAGGCCGCCAGGCTCGGCGGCGGCGCGGCCAGATCGGCCACCGCCAGCCGCAGCGACCGCGTGGCCTGGCGATAACGGTGCAATTCGACGGCGCCGACGAGGTAACAGGCACCGATCAGCCCCGCGACCGCGGCACCCAGCGGGTTCGAGCCGACATAGCCGATGCCGATCCAGCCGATGGCCGCGAGACCGATGAGGAACACGGCGAAGTAAAGAAGATTTCTGAACATGACTACCCAATTAGCTGGCGCGCAGCGCTGCAAGCAGGCCGTCGACCGGTTGAAAACGAACATCCAGTTCGGCGAGCAAGACGCTCCGCATATCCTTTCGGAATACGTCCATCCATGCGCCCGCCCCCGCCTGTTCCCGCTGGCGGAGACGATCGAAGTGCCTCCCGAGCACGGCGGGCACGGCACCCAGCAATTTTTGCTCGCGCGGGCTGAGTGCGAGTTCCATCACCGCGTCGACCTCCGCCAACCGGGCCAGCGCGGGCGATGTCGCCACGAGCATGTCCCGCAGGCGGCCCCGCAACTGGCCCGTGGTGGCCTGCATCGACCTTTGCAGGGCCAGGTAGCGTTGACGGAACAGCGTGTAGTCGGCTGTCTCGTCCACGCCGACGCCCCGCCCGGTTTCGCGATCGCCGGAAAGAGCCAGTTCGCGCGCCCCCATGATGGCGTTCACCAGGGATGCCCGGGCGCGCGCGCACTCATCCTCCTGCGCACCGCCAAAAGCCGGCACGTCCCCGGCCGGCGCCGATGGCGTGCCATCGAGAGCCGTGGAGAGGGCGATGGCGTGGGTCCACTCGAGCCATTGGCTCAACCGGTCCGACAGCGATTGGCTGGATGGAGGGGTCTCGACGTCCGTGAGCCGGGCGAGCAGGCGGATGAACGTCGGTCCCCGGACCATCGTCCGTTGGGAAGAATGCACGGTTCTGCTGGTCAAAAGAGGCTGATTTTACTCTTTTATTTCACCTCTTGCCTCGGATATCGTAGATCCCACGCGACGACGTCATGGATACCTCGGATGGGGAAGCTGATTTGCACGCCATGAACCGCGGCCGCGTCCCATCCGCCCTGCTGGCGGGCTCGATCCTCGTTATCGCGATTTCGGCCATCAGGCCGGCCCTCTGGGCGAACTGGCTCCTCGAGAACGCCGTCGTCGCGATAGCCCTGCCGCTGCTGGTCGTGGGCTACCGCCGGCTGCATTTCTCCAACGCCACCTGTGTGTCGCTCTTCGTGTTCCTGGCCCTGCACGAGATCGGGGCGCACTACACGTATTCGAACGTTCCCTACGACGAGTGGTTCGCCGGGGTCTTCGGCGTGACCCTGAACGGGCTCCTCGGCCTGACGCGCAATCACTTCGACCGCCTCGTCCATTTCTCCTATGGATTGCTGGTCACTCCCGCGGCCGTCGAACTCTTCGCGCGGCGGGCACCGCCGCAGGGCATATGGCGCTGGATCCTGCCGGTCACGTTCATCATGTCCCACGCCTTGATCTATGAACTGATCGAATGGGCCGCGGCCACCGCGTTCGGCGATGGCCTGGGCCAGGAATACCTGGGTACCCAAGGCGATGTGTGGGACGCGCAGCAGGACATGCTGCTGGCGTCGCTGGGCAGCATCGTGACCATGGTGTTCCTCGGCGTGACACGACGGCTCCCCATCGAAGCCGGGCCGTCGGTCAATCGATAGCGAGCACGATCGTGAAGGCCGCCGTGGCGGCGAGCACGCACGGCACCAGGCGCAGCGCATACCCACGACCTCCACGGAGCACCGCGAGCGCGCATTTGAGCAGGGTATTCGCCACCAGCGCCGCCAATACGCCCTGCTCGCCCGTCTCGATCGCGGCTTCACCGGACGAAACCATTTGCGCGGCCGACGCCGCGGCCGCATGGACATCGGCGATACCCGACATCGCCAGCACCCAGGGTATCGAGGTACTTCCCAGATGATCCCGAACGATGGCCGCCAACAAGATGATGCCGGCAAACATGAGCATGAAACGAATGGCGGACAGCGGCTCGAACGGACGCTTGCCGGCGAAGGCCGCGGTGTCGGAAGGCGATGCATTGGAGCGAAAGCCGAGCAGGAGGGCCATGCCGATGGCAACGCCTCCCGCCACCGCCAGCGGCAGGGCCAGATGGGCAAGCAGAGGCGGAGAGAGCATGCCGACGACCACCGCCAACTGCGCGAACGTGGCGACGTTCGACGCCACTCCTCCGCTGGCTGCCGCCGCGACCACCTCCGGGGTGGCGCGTGCCCGATCGCCCATGGCCACGATCGTGGCCGTGCTCGACACGAAACCGCCCGCCAGCCCGGCAAACGCGACCGCCGAGCGTGAGCCGAGCGCCCGCAACATGACGTAGCCGACGGCCGAAACCGCCATCACCGCGACCACCAGGAGCCACAGGCGATATGGGTTGAGCGCATGCCAGGGGTCGAGCGTACGGTCCGGCAACAGGGGAAGCACGATGAAAGTCGCTCCCGCCAGCAGCAGGAGGTCGTGCAGATCCTGCGCGCTGATCAGGTGCCTGCTGATGTGGTGGAGACGACGCTTGCTGGCGAGAACGATGGCCACGGCGGCACCCACGCCGCACGCCATCGGCGGCGACGACATCGCGAGGGCACCGAGCAGGAAGGTCGCCAGCATGGCGATCTCGGTGGTCAGGCCCGGGTCGCTATCGCGGGTACGGCGGTAGGAGGCGAACATCATCGTGCCGATCGCGAGTCCGGCAACGGCGATGGCCACCGCGCCGAGAAGGGTGGCGACAGCTCCGCAAATGCCGAGCAACGCGAACGTACGGATACCCGCGGGCTCGCGCTCCGGCCCCTCACCCTTGGCGCGCTCGCGCTCCAGGCCGACCAGCAAGCCGACGATCAACGCGGCACCCATGCCGTAAATGGCCGCACCGATATCCATGGACATCATGCGGCCGGTTCCTTTGCGACAGGGCTCATCGTTCCTCCCCCCAACGGGACGCGGCGACCCGGTGTCAGGCCGCTACTTGAGGCTCTTCTTCTTCTCGTCCTTGGCGGCTTTCTTTTCCTTCATCGTCTTGGCCGGCTTCTTCTTGTCGCTCTTCTTCGAATCCATACCCTTGCTCATATCGCCTCCTTCGTTGGGATCGCCGTCGCACGGCGTGCTGTGGATGGAAGACTACGCCAATCCGCGCGCCATGGAATGCCGGGAAAGCGATTCCCCGGACTGCGCTAGAGTTTCGCCGACTCGCGCCAGAGGTCCGTGCCGCCGTCGGTCGCGTATACGTCGATCTCGGCCAGCTCCGCGGCCGTGAAATCCAGGCCTTTCACGGCATCCAGTGAATTGTCGAGTTGCTCGACCGTGCGCGCGCCGATCAGCGAGGACGTCACGCGCGGGTCGCGCAACGACCAGGCGATCGCCATCTGGGCCAGCGTCTGTCCACGGCGTTCGGCGATGGCGTTGAGCGCACGGATGCGCCCGAGGTTCGCCTCGCTGAGCTGGTCCTTGCCGAGCGAGCCCTCGCGGGTGGCGCGCGCATCGGCGGGAATGCCCTTCAGGTATTTCGACGTCAGCAAGCCCTGGGCCAGGGGCGAAAAGGCGATGCAACCGGTGCCCAATGCTTCCAGCGTGTCGAGCAGGCCACCTTCGATCCAGCGGTTGAACATCGAGTAGTTGGGCTGGTGGATGAACAAGGGCACGCGCTCCTCGGCCAGGATGGCGGCCGCCTTGCGCGTGAGTTCCGGCGAGTAACTGGAAATGCCCACATACAGCGCCTTGCCCTGGCGGTGCAGGTGCGCCAACGTCCCCATCGTCTCTTCCAGGGGCGTGGTGGGATCGACGCGATGCGAATAGAAGATATCGACATAGTCCAGGCCCATGCGCTTGAGCGACTGGTCGAGACTGGCGACGAGGTACTTCCGACTGCCGCCGATGCCGCCGTAGGGGCCCGGCCACATGTCCCAGCCGGCCTTGGTGGAGATGATCATTTCGTCGCGATGGGGCGCGAAGTCGCTCGCCATCACCCGGCCGAAATTCTCTTCCGCCGACCCGTACGGCGGGCCGTAGTTGTTCGCGAGGTCGAAATGGGTCACGCCTCGATCGAACGCGCGGCGCAGGATGGCTCGGCCGGTCTCGAAGACGTCGGCGCCACCGAAGTTCTGCCAAAGGCCCAGCGAGATGGCGGGCAGGTCGATGCCACTCCGACCGCAACGGCGATAAGGCATGAGGTTGTCGTAACGATTCGATGCGGCTTGGTAGGGCACGGACGAGGCTCCATCAAATGAAGACCCGAATGTTACGCGTCGTTCCGTTGAAGCGGATATAGGTGCAGACTGTGCGGCATCTTCGAAAGACGGGTGAAGCGCACACATGACCACGGCCCTGCTCGTCATCGACATGCAGCAAGCGCTCTGTTCCGGCGAGGAAGAAGCGTTCGACATCAAGGACGTGCTCAAACGCATCAACGTGCTGATCGCCAACGCGAAGATCGGCGGCGCCAGCGTGATCTTCGTCCAGCACGAAGAAGACGAAGGCTCGCTGGTGTTCGGCGGCGACGGTTGGCAACTGGCCCAGGGGCTCGCGGCGGCCGATGGCGATATCCGCGTGCGCAAGGCCACGCCGGACGCCTTCCATCGGACGGAATTGAGCGAGGTACTGGAACGGCTGGAAGTCACCGACCTCGTCGTCTGCGGGCTACAGACGGATTTCTGCGTCGACACGACGGTGCGGCGCGCCTTGGCCCTGGGCTTTCCCGTCACGCTCGCCGGGGACGCGCACTCGACCCTCGACAACGGGGTGCTCACCGCCGCCCAGATCATTGCCCATCACAACCGTACACTCAGCAATATCAGCAGCTTCGGCCCCCGCGCGAGGGTGAAAGCGGCGGCGGAGATACGCTTCCCTGTCGAGTGAGCCTTGGTCGTGAGCCGAATAGGGCGTATATTCGGCTCACGAAATGAGCCGAATGGCTCGGTTTATCGGCTCACGACAGCGGTATGAACGACCCAACCTGGATTTGGCAGCGCTCGGACTGGCCGGCTTTCCGCTGGCAAGAAGAGGCTGTCGCCCCTCTCCTGCGCGCCTGCCAACTCGCCCAGGGGCGCTTGCTGGGTGCTGCCGGCGCAGTGGAAGCGGATCTGGAAGCGGGCACCGAACTCGATGCCTTGCTACAGAACATCGTGGCCTCATCCGCCATCGAGGGGGAGGATCTCGACGTCGGATCGGTGCGTTCGTCGCTTGCGCGCCGCCTCGGCCTCGATAATGAGGTTTCCGGCCGGCGGAGTGCGCGCAGCGAGGGCATGGCCGAACTCATGCTGGACGCCACGAGGAACTACCGCGCGCCCCTCGATCTCCCTCGCCTGCTGCACTGGCACACTTTTCTCTTTCCCACAGATGAAAACGTCCTGCCCCTGCGCATTCGCATCGGGGAGTTGCGTGGCGACGAACCGATGCAAGTGGTTTCCGGCCGGATGGACGAGCCTCGTGTCCATTTCCAGGCGCCGCCCCGATCCGGGCTGGAAAATCAGGTCGATGCCTTCCTTGACTGGTTTTCGGCCAGTCGCGAAAACGCCACGCTCGATCCCCTGCTTCGCGCCGGCATCGCCCACCTCTGGTTCGTGACGCTGCACCCCTTCGACGACGGGAACGGGCGGATGACCCGGGCGCTCACGGATCTGGCGCTTGCGCAAGCGGAACACCAGGCCATCCGCTTCTACACGATGGCCACCAGCATCCTCGACGATCGCGGGGGCTACTACGACGTGCTGGAAGCAAGCCAGCGCGCCGGCCTGGACATCACGTCGTGGCTCGAATGGTTCCTGCGAACGTTGCTGCGAAGCCTCGAACAGGCACTGGCCCATATCGACCGCGTGATGGACAAGACCCGCTTCTGGCGTGAGCACCGTACACACGAGCTTTCGGCGGAACAGATGAAAGTGCTCGATCGCCTGCTCGACGGAGGGGACCGAGGATTCCCGCAAGGCATCAGCGCCTCGCAGTACCAGGCCGTCGCGAAAGTCTCCAAGGCCACCGCGACGCGTCACCTGGGCGACCTGCTCGACAAGGGCATGATCGTGCGCCTGCCCGGCGGAGGCCGCAGCACGCGTTACCGCATCGCATGGCCTGGCACGGGCGTCGCGGACACGGGGCGGTCCGATGCGTGAGTCCTCCGCACCCCGCATGACGACCTTCCTCTCCGCTCTCCGGCTCTGGTTGGCATTGCTCGCCTGCGGACTGGCGGTGCTGTTCGGATCGGTGCTCATCGGCGGCGGCGATTCCACCATCGCCGCGTCATGGCAGGCGCTGGTGTCGCCCGCGGAGACACCGATGCATGCCATCGTCTGGGAGCTTCGTATTCCGCGCGCGGTGGCCGCCTATGGGGTAGGTGGGCTGTTGGCCGTCTCCGGCTGCCTCATGCAGATCCTCGTGCGCAATCCCTTGGCCGATCCCTATACGCTCGGCCTTTCCGGTGGCGCCGCCGTGGGTGCGCTCGGCGCCATGCTGGCCGGGGCCGGCGCGCTGGCGACCACCCTCGGCGCGGCGTCGGGAGCCCTCCTGGCGTGCGTCGCCGTGTTCGTGCTCGCCCATCGCGACCTGCTTTCCCGCGCTCGTGCCGCGCAGCGCGAAGACTCCACCGACCTGATCCTGATCGGCGTGATGCTGGCCTCCGGCCTGGGCGCCATCGTCAGCATGATGTTGGTGTTGGCACCGGACAAGAACCTGCGCGGCATGCTGTTCTGGATGATGGGCGACCTCAGTGGCGTGGCCAACGCGTCGCTGCCGGCCGTGACGCTGCTCGCTTGCGTGCTCCTGGTCGCTCCCCTGGGACGCCAACTCAACCTGCTGATGCGTGGCGAGGAATCGGCCAGCGCCCTGGGCGTTCGGCCGAACGCCGTGAAGTCGGCGATCTTCGCCATCGCGTCGCTGGCCACGGCCGTGGCCGTGACCACGGCGGGTACCGTCGGTTTCGTCGGGCTGGTGGTACCGCATGCGCTGCGCCGGATCGTCGGTAACGACCAGCGCGTGCTGCTGCCGGCCTGCGCGATCTGTGGCGGCATGGTGGTGGTCGTGGCCGATACGATCTCGCGCATCGTCGCCGATCCCATCCAGCTACCCGTCGGCGCGGTGATGGCGATCATCGGCGTGCCTACCTTCATGTTCCTGCTGGTGCGGCGGCGATGAGCATCGAACTGGTCGCCGAATCGCTGGCCGTATCGATGCGTGGACGCTCGCTCGTCGGCAAGCTGGACATGCGTATCGCGCCGGGCCAGGTCTGGTGCGTGCTCGGCCCGAACGGCGCGGGCAAGTCCACCCTGCTGCGCACACTGGCGGGCCTGCGTGCGCCCGATGGTGGCCGGGTGGTGCTCGGAGGCCGTGATGTCGCCTCGTATCACCCGATCGAGATCGCACGCCGGCGCGGTTTCCTCCCGCAAACGATCGTGGACGCCTTCAGCCTCACGGTCATGGAAGCCGTGATGTCGGCCCGCCACCCCCGCCTGCCGTTCTGGGCCTGGGGCGACGAAGACACCGGACACGCGGAGAA
This sequence comes from Luteibacter sp. KNZ12-1A, assembly GCF_056755675.1. NCBI lineage: Bacteria > Pseudomonadati > Pseudomonadota > Gammaproteobacteria > Lysobacterales > Rhodanobacteraceae > Luteibacter > Luteibacter sp. KNZ12-1A. Next base: position 109,356 of record NZ_JBPGXU010000003.1, read on the forward strand.
CGCATTGCGCACCTTCGAACTGGATGCGTTGGCGGAGCGCGACATCACCACGCTGTCCGGCGGCGAGCGCCAGCGGGTGAACATCGCCACGTTGTTCACCCAGGACGTGGATATCATGCTGCTCGACGAGCCACTGTCCTCACTCGACCTGCACCACCAGATGAAGACCTTGCACGAGCTGATGCGTGCCGCCTCCGAACAGGACAAGTCCGTGATCTATACGGTCCACGACATCAATCTCGCCTTCCAGCATGCGACGCACGCCGTGCTGTTGGATGGCCGGGGCGCCGCCCTGGCCGGCCTCAAGGACGATGTCGTCACCAGCGAGCACCTCAGCGCCGCCTTCCACCATCCCATCCATGGCGTCACGCTCGGCGATGAACTGTTCTTCCGCGCCGGACGCCTCAACGGACCGTCCCGATGATGCGACTCATCACCTTCGTCGGGCTGCTCTTGGGCACCGCCACCGCCACGGCGTCGGTCACCGTCATCGATGATGCCGGCCGGAGCGTGACGCTACCCGCTCCGGCCCATCGCATCGTCAGCCTGGCGCCCAACATCACCGACGCCCTGTTCGCAGCCGGCGCGGGTGCCTATGTCGTCGGCACGTCGCGATTCAGCGACTATCCCGCGGCGGCGAAGAAGGTTCCGGTGGTCGGCGACGCGACCATGATCGACCTGGAGCGCATCGTGGGCCTGAAGCCCGATGTCGTCGTGGTGTGGAAAAGCGGTAACTCGGTGGCGCAGGTGGAGAAACTCACGCGCCTGGGGATACCGGTGTTCTACTCGGAAACGACACGGCTCGCCGAGGTGGCATCCACCACGCGCCGGCTTGGCAAGCTCGCCGGCACGGAAGCCGCCGCCGACCGCGACGCCGACGCCTTCGAAGCCGAACTCGACCGGCTACGAACCGCCTATGCCGGCAAGAAGCGCCTGAAGGTATTCTTCCAGGTCTGGAACCGGCCGCTGATGACGATCGGTCGCGCACAGATCATCGACGATGCCCTCGTCCTTTGTGGTGGCGACAATATCTTCGCCGACCTCGACCAGCCCGCGCCGACGGTCGGTCGCGAAGCGGTCCTGGCGCGCAACCCCGATGCGATCATCAGCGGCGGCGGTGAAGGAGAATCGTTGAACGGCTGGAAGGCTTCGACTTTCCTCGCCGCGGTGAAGCACGACAATGTCTTCGTGATCGACGCGCCGACCCTGGCCCTGCCCTCTCCCTCGATCCTGTCCGGGGTGGCCACCCTCTGTCGTGCCCTGGACGAGGCTCGTACGAGGGCGGCGCGCTGATCCTGTCCGTTCGCGGCGACTGGTCCTCGCCCCGGGTCGACCGGTAAGATTCCATTTCCTTTCCATCCAGGCGTCAGTCCAATGCGCAAGTAATGCCGTTGCCCCCAAGGGGGAGTTTCGATCTTCCCCACCGCGGGAAGCCGATGGCATGAACGAGATGGCGCATGACGACGACCTTCCTGACGCTCGATGGCGTCACTTATGTCCTTCCTGACGGAAGGACGCTTTTCTCCGACCTCCATGAATCGTTCGACGACCGCCGCACCGGCCTCGTCGGCGGTAACGGCGTGGGCAAGAGCGTGCTTGCGCGCATCCTCGCCGGACGGCAGGAACCGACACGAGGACGTTGCAACCGCGTCGGCTCCGTCCATTACCTGGCGCAACGCATCGCCGACGATCCGGACGAATCGGTCGCCATGCTTGCCGGTGTCGGCGACACGATCGCCGCGCTGGAACGGATCGAGGCGGGAAGCACCGCCCAGCGCGACTTCGACGCGGTGGGCGATCGATGGAACGTGCGCGAACAGCTTCGTGATGCGCTCGATGCGGAAGGTCTCTCCCACGTGGATGCGCTGGGCCTCGCCAGTGAGCTGAGCGGAGGCGAAGCCATGAGGGTGGCATTGCTCGGGGCACGCTTGCAGGCCACCGACTACCTGGTCCTCGACGAGCCGAGCAATCATCTGGACAGCGCCGGTCGCGCGGCCCTGATGCAGTGGTTGCGAGGATGGACCGGTGGCCTCCTGGTCGTCAGCCACGACCGCCGGCTTCTCGGCCAGATGGAACGCATCGTCGAACTCTCGCCGCGAGGCCTGCGTAGCTATGGAGGTGACTACGCCTTCTACGAACAGGTACGTCGCGAGGAACGGCACGCCGCTGAACGCATGCTCGATGCACGCAAGATCGAACGCAAGCGCGGCGAGCAGGCGCTGCGCGAGCAGCAGGAAAGGCAGGCGCAGCGACAGGCCCGCGGGCAACGTGACGCCAGCCGGGCCAATCAGGCGCCCATCTTGCTCGGTGGACAGAAGAGCCGGAGCGAAGGCTCGGCCGGAAAGCTGAAACGGCAACAGGAAACCACGCGCGACGCGCTTTCCCAAAGGGTCGCCGAAGCGGCGCGGCACGTGGAAAGCGAGGTGTCGCTCGCCGTGCTCGCCCCGAACGCGACGCGCGTGGCACGACGCAGGGTGGCCGTGCTGGAGCGCGTGGAACTGCCTTTCGTGCGTGGTGCGGCAGGCATCGTCGATCTCGTCCTCATGGGTGGGCAGCGTGTCGGTGTCGTCGGTGCCAATGGCAGTGGCAAGTCCACCCTGCTGCAGGTACTCGCCGGACGAACCGCGCCACGGGCCGGGCATGTCGATGTTCCCGTGCCCGTGGCCTGGCTGGACCAGCGGCTTTCGACGCTGGACCCGGGCCGCGCCGTGATCGACCACATGCGGGAAGCGAATCCCACGGCGACCGAGGATGCGCTACGCCTGCGGCTCGCCCTGCTCGGGCTCGATGCGGACAAGATAGCGGTGCCTGCCGCACGACTGAGCGGCGGTGAGCGCCTCAAGGCCGCACTCGCGCTGGCGCTCGTCGCCGATCCGCCACCGCGACTGCTGCTTCTCGACGAACCCGGCAACCACCTCGATCTCGCCTCGCTCGAAGCGTTGGAGACGATGCTCCAGCAATACGAAGGCGCGCTCGTGGTGGTCTCGCACGATGACGTCTTCCTCGATCGCCTCCGGCTCACCGACCGTCTTTCACCGACGCCGGCGGGTTGGCGGATAACGCCGTGGTGATGCCATGCGCAACGGACTATGGTTTCGTCGCGCCGGCCTTCTCAGGCAAACGGTAGCGTTGCTTGCCGTAAGCCCAGCTTGGCCACAAGGCATGCGCCAGCGCGGTCTTCTCGAGCTGCGGATCGACCGGCTGTGGCTCCAGCTTCTCGCCGTCGGGACGGTACTCGCCGTTCAAGGTATAGCGGTACTGCGTCGGTGGCTGGTTGGGGCGCAGCACGATCAGGCGGTCGTTCTTCAGGTAACCGTAGTTGTCGCCGTACTGCATGATGGCGCGATCCGGATAACGCTGGGTGAGATCGGCGCCGAGCATCGGGTGTTCGCTGCTGATGCCGATGAGCGAAAGAAGGGTGGGCGCCAGGTCCACCTGGCTGACGATGTGGTCGTCCTTCTTCACCGGCACGCCTGCGCCTAGGATCAACGCGGGAATGTGGAAGTGGCGCACGGGCACGAGGCTCGCACCGAACACGCGCGCGTCGTGGTCGGCCACGATCAGGAACACCGTGTGGTTCCAGTACGGCGACTGCTTGGCCCGCTCGAAGAAGCGGCCGATGGACCAGTCGGCGTAACGCACCGCGTTCGCGTTGCTTGCCGGATCGCCGTCGGGCTGGATACGGCCGGCGGGATATTCCCAGGGCGTATGGTTGGACACCGAGAAAGCCACCGTGAGGGTGGGCTTGTCGCCATCGTCGAGGAGCCGGTGGTGCAACTCGTTGAACATGTCTTCGTCGGACGCGCCCCACGAACCGACGAAGGCCGGCTTGGTCTCGAAGGTGGCGCGGTCAACGACTTCATTGAAGCCGTTGCCGAAGAAGAACGAGCGCATGTTGTCGAAGTGCGCCTCACCGCCGTACAGGAAGCGCGTGTGGTAACCGAAGGTATCCAGCAGTGCGCCGAGGGTGAAGAAATCGCGCTGGCTACGCGGCAGTTTCAACACGGCTTCGGCGGGCGTGGGCAGGAAGCCGGTGGTCACGGCTTCGAGGCCGCGGGCGCTGCGCGTACCGGTGGCATAGGTGCGGGTGAGCCACCAACCGTCGTTCGCCAGCTTGTCGAGTTCCGGCGTGTATCCCGCGCCACCGAGGCTGCCGACGAACTGCGCGCCGAGGCTCTCCTCGAGGATGATGACGAGGTTGAGTGGCTTCTCGCCCTGGCGTGTCGCTTGCTGACGATGCAGGCTCGGGTATTGCGGATCGAGCGGTGCGCCTTCGAGTCCGGCGTCCCTGCGCACGATCGATTGCATCTCGTCTTCGGGCATCTTGCCGTACACCGCCGACGCCGAGCGTTCATTACCCAGGGCGATGGCCGCGTTCAGCACGTTGTAGAGCGAGTTCAACGGCAAGGTGTTGACCATGGCGTCGTTGGTGAAAGCCACTTGCGAGGCATTCAGCGGACGATGCTGCAACGTGCCGCGGCCGGCGAGGAAGAGCACCGCGAAGGCGAGTACCGTTGCCACGGGACGCAGCCATCCGCGCATCGGCACGCGGTCCGACCGGCGCGTGGGCAGCAGGCGGAAGCCCAGCCAGCCGATCAGCGCGAAGACCACGAGGCCGGCGGCCACCGATAGCTTGTAGCCGTGCCAGAGCATGGCCGCCACTTCGTGGGGGCTGGTCAGGTACTCGAAGTAGAGACGGTTCGGGCGCGTGTCGTACTCGACGATGAATTGCGGCGTGGATACTTCCAGCAGCACGAAGGCCAGCCACCAGAAGCGCAACCACCATGCGGCGATGCGCGTGGGCCATGCGCGATGGCCGAGCCAGGGCGAGAGCAGCGCCGGCCACGCCACGATCATGGCGACCAGCGAAAGGTCGATGCGCCAGCCGCCGAACAGCACCGGCCAGAGGCCGCCGGCATCGTGGACGCGGGTCCACTGCCACAACGACAGCCCCACGCGCGAGAGCGTCAGGAAGACGAGGGCGGCAACGATGAAACGCCAGGTGAGCTTGCGCACGTTGGAGATCCGGGTGGGGCGCGGCGGGCGGCCACGCGTGGAAGGACGCATGTTACAGCGCCAAGACTTTACACTGTGCGTCCCATCAGCAACTTACGGCGGCCTTTCGGCCACCGCACGAGGATCGACGATGTTCAGACTGGCCGAGGCCCAGCCGATCGCCACCGGGCATGTCCGCAAGGTGTACCAGCACCCCGGCGAGGCGGACCTGCTGATCAAGGTGATCGCCAGCGGCTCCATCGAGGAGCGCTGGAACAAGGCGCCGTGGTATCGCCGCATGGCGCGCAGCGGGCCGTACAAGGATTTCGTGCGCGAGTTCCGCGAGTACGTCACGGGGATCTACGTCGGCGGCTACGCCACCTCGCCCATCGCCCGCGTGGTCGGCCTGGAGATGACCGATATCGGGCTCGGCCAGATCGTGGAGAAGGTGCGCGCGCCCGATGGCCGGTTGGCGCCGACCCTGCACGACTGGGTAAAGGCGGAAGGCTTCACGGCGAAAACCCAGGCGGAACTGGACGAGTTCTACGCGCGCCTGCTCTCGCACAACACCATCGCCGCCGACCTGCACGCATGGAACGTGGTCTACGGCGAGGATTCCCGTGGCGGCCCGCGCCTGGTCATGATCGACGGCTTCGGCGAGAAGAACATCATCCCGCACTGCTCGATGAACCGCGCGCACAACGCCTCGCGAACGAAGAAGAAGTACGAGCGCATGCTGCGGCGGACGAAGGCCGAGGCGCCGCTTACTCCGTAACCGCTGGCGACGGCACACAGCCGGGCTTCGACGCCGCCGCGGGCAGCAGCGCGAAGCGCGAGCGGTTCGCCACGCCCAGCGGCACGACCTTGTCGGCGGCGATGCAGTTGTCGAACGCTTCCTCGTTGATGAGCAGCCAGCGATGCGCCGGGTCGGCCGCCTGCCAGGCGCGCGCATCGCGCAGCTGTACCGCCGAGTCGCGCGCGAAGCCGAACTCCGCCACGGGTCGCCGGGCCTGGTAGAGAAGTTCCTCGCGCCACACCACGAGGCCGAGCTGGCCGTCGGTGCCGATCGCGGCGTCCGCCTCTTCCATCAGCTGGCGCGTGGACTGGTTGGCATCGAGCAGCGGATAGGTGCCCAACGGCCAGATGATCCACGCCAGCGCCATGCCGCCGAGCAGGGCGGCGACGCCGCGCCGAGGCCTGAAAATCAGCGCCGATACCAGGAAGCCCACGCCCACCGCGATCACGCAGACCCAGAGGTCGTGACCGTGGCCCGGCAGCTCGTAGCCTTCGGCGATGCGTTGCGCCGCCTTCGGCGCCTTCGTCAACGCCCACAGGCCGGCGCCGCCGAACACCGCGGCGCAAGCGACCGTCGTCCAGAAGGCGGCCCTGGGCAGCCAGCGCGTCTTCAGCAGGTCCACCACATAAGGCGCCATCGCCAGCGCCAGCATCGGCAGGGCGGGCAGGATGTAGATCTCGCGCTTGCCGCGCGGGATCGAGAAGAACACCAGCACCAGCACGAACCACAGCAGCGGCATCCACACCCGGGGTTCGCGCAAGCGCAACGCTTCGCGCCAGCGCGGCACGAGGAAGGGCACCAGCAGCCAGGTGGGAATCCACTGGCGCAGGATCACCAGCAGGAAGAACCAGGGCTTTTCCTCGTGTTGCCAGGAATTGGCGTAGCGCTCGGCGGTCTGCCGGAACAGGATGTCGTGCACATAGGCCAGGTACTCGGGTGTGCGCAGCCCGTAGGCCGTCGCGAGCATCGGTGCCAGCCACAGCGCGATGGCGAGCAGGAAAGCCAGCGCGCCACCCGCCCATCGCCAGCCGTCGCCGCGGGTCACGATCACCCCCGGCCATTGCCGCGCGCGCATCACGGCGTAAGGAACCAGCATCAGCAAGGTGATGACGCCCACGCCCTTCGTGATCACGCCCAGCCCGGCGGCGAAACAGCCCAGCCAGTACATGCGCCAGTTCGGGCCACGCAGGCAGTGCAGCAGGATGCCGGTATTGCCCAGGGTGATCCAGAACAGGTTGAGCGGGTCGATCTGCGCGTGCTTGACGACATCGACGAACTGCATCGTCGCCAGCACGAGCGTGGCCGCCACCAGGCCCACGCGCGCGTTCCACAGGCGCCGGCCGAGGTGCCAGACCAGGGCGAGCGTGCCGAGACCGGAGAAAAGCGAGGTCAACAGGAAGCCGCCGCGCCAGCCGCCGGTGAGCCACATCCAGAACGCCTCCGTCCACATCAGCATGGGCGGCTTGTCGGAATACAGCTCCATGCCCCGGTGTGGGAACAGCCACTGGCCGGATTCGAGCATCTGCCGGGCGACGAGGGCGAAGCGCGGCTCGTCCGGCGGCCACGGGTCGCGCAAGCCGATGCCGGCCGCCAGCACGGCCAGGGCGATCAGCATGAACCAGCCGAACTCGCGGCGAAGGGATCGTTCGTCGGTGGATAGCATGGATACGTCTGGCAAGGCGGTCCCGCGCATCGTAGCCGAAGGGGCCCCCCGCCACCCTTACCGTTCGCTTAGGGGATCCATTTCAATTTTCCGGGGCTGGCACGTCTAAAGGGTTCGCCGGTGCGGAAATCGGCGTTCGTCCCTGCCCGTACGGGCGTCGATTTCCCACCGTGCGACCATATAGCGCTTATCCCCAGCCCATGAACGCGGTCAGGCAAACCATGGATCCATCCGAGGCGGGCAAGCCGCCCGGCGGCACGCGCGCCACCCAGGTGGTGGCCCTGTTCCGCGAGCACAACGCGGCACTCGTGGGCTTCCTGCGGGCCCGGCTGAACTCGCTCGCGGATGCCCAGGAAGTGGCCCAGGAGGTCTACCTCAAGCTGCTCTCGCTGGACGACGCGACCGTGATCGACTCACCGCGCGCCTTCCTGTTCCGGGCCGCCTCCAACCTTGCCGTGGACCGCCTGCGCATGCGCAACGTGCGGGCCTCGGCGCCCGCCGACCCCGACGGCGACAACTGGCACGCCACGCCGATTCCCGAGCAACACGCCTCGGCCCACGAGCAATGGCGCGACCTGCGCCAGGCACTCGACGAACTGCCCCCCAAGACCAGCCGCGCCTTCGTCATGCACGTGATGGAGGGGCGGGATTTCGCCACGATCGCGCGTGAGATGAATCTCAGTGAGCGCATGGTGCGCTACCACGTCGGCAATGCCCTGGCGCATTGCCGTGAACGCCGCGACCGCGCGGAGAACCTCCGATGACCACGACCACCCACGCTCCCGATCGGCAGATCGAGTACACCGCCGCCGACTGGTGGGTCCGCCTGCGCGACCCCGGCCTGCCCGATCCCGCCTTGCTCCAATGGAGCGAGTGGCTCGAAGCCGACCCGCGGCACGCGGAGGCGTTCGACCGCGCATCCGCCCTCGCCGAGACGGCCGGAGCCATGGACGCGGAGAGCCGCAAGGCATTCGCCCACCGGTTCGCCCCACGCCGGCCGGCTCGCCGCACGGTTCCGCGCTTCGCTCTCGCCCTGGCGGCCAGCGTGTTGCTCGCCGTCGTCGGAGCGGGTGCGTTCCTGGGATTGCGCCATGGGCAGGGTGAAGCGCCAAGGCAATACGTCAGCGAACGGGCGGGCCACCGCGACATCGACCTTCCCGACGGCTCCAGCATCGAACTCGGCGGAGCCAGCTCGATCACCGCGCGCTATGGACGCGACGAGCGCGCCGTCGACCTCGAAGCCGGCGAGGCTTTCTTCCGTGTCGCGCACGCCGAACGGCCATTCGTCGTCCATGCGGGGCCCTTGCAGATCCTCGACCTGGGTACCGCCTTCAACGTGCGCCGCACCGGCGACCGGGTGACCGTCGCCGTCACCGAGGGCCGCGTGCGGGTCTCGCCCCTGGCCACCCAGGGTGACGCCGGCACCATCGAACTGGGAGCGGGACGCGAGGTCTCCTTCGACCCTGAGACGCAAGCGATGCGGATCCTCGACATCGATCCCGCGAGCGCCACCGCCTGGCGTGGGCATCGCCTGGAGTTCGTCAACGAGCCCTTGTCCTCGGTGATCGAAAACGTGAACCGTTACAGTGCGCGGCCGATCCGGCTCGCCGATCCTGCCCTCGGCAAACTGACGTTTACCGGTACGGTCGAGGTGGATACCATCGACAGCTGGGTATCCGCCTTGCCGCGCGTCTTCCCGGTACGTGTCGACACCTATCCCGACCGGCTGGAACTCGCTCGCCAGACCACGATGGCGCGGAGCATCCAGCCGCGCTGAAGACCACAAGGGCCGCAAGTCTTGCAGTACATGCTTCGCGGGCGCCGGCGCGCACTCACCGGCGCGCTCGCGCTGGCTCTCGCGGCGCATGCCGCCGGGGCGGCCGAAGCACCTGCCGACGGCCCTTCCGCCCCCATGCCATTCGCCATCGCGCCGCAACCGCTGGCCACGGCGTTGCTGGCCTGGGGCAAACAAGCGAACGTGCAGGTCCTCACCGCTTCCGGCTCGATCGCCAACTGGCGCTCGGGCGGCGCCCGGGGCGTACTGACTCCGAACGCCGCGCTCGACGAGTTGCTGGAGGGCACCGACCTGCAACGCGAGTCGTACGACACGCGCACCGTCGTGGTCCGCCAGCGGCAGAAACCCGACAACGCGACACCCGCCCCGGTGGACCCCGACATCGCGTTCGATCCCGGTACCGTCGTGCCGCTGGCCACCGTGGACGTGCAAGGGCTGGTTTCCGACACGGGCTTCAAGGCCGACACCACGCGCACCGTCACGCGCAACGAAGCGCGACTGACCGATGTACCCCAGTCGGTCACCGTGGTGACCCGGGACGTGATCGAATCGCAGCAGGCCGTGGATATCGGCGATGTCGCCCGCTACGTGGCGGGGGTGCAATACGTGGACGGTTATGGCGGCTCGCCGCTCTTCCTGATCCGCGGCTTCGATGCGGGCCACGGCATGACCGACGGCATGCCCAACGGCATCGCCCGTACCGAGGATCTTCCCCCGCTGATCGGCATCGAGCGCGTGGAAGTGCTGCGTGGCCCCGAGGCCATCCTTGGCGATGCCTCGCAGAACAACAATTTCGGTGGCTCGATCAACGTCGTGATGAAGCGGCCGCAGGCCCAGCCCGTGCGCACGCTGACCTATTCGCTGGGCGAGTACGACGGCGCGCGGCTCGGCCTCGACCTGGCGGGCCCCGCGTCGAAAGACGGCAGCGTGACCTACCGCCTGGTGGCGGCGGGCCAGCGCGGCGAGAAGACGCCACAGGGCTTTGGCGGCGGCAGGGGTGCCTATCTCGCCCCGTCGCTGGCGTGGCAAGGGGAGCAGACGCGGGTGATGGGCGGACTGGAGTTCGTGGACAACCGCGTGCCCGGTCCCGACCACACCGTGCTGCTGGGTCCTGGCCTGTCCACCGCCAAGCCTTACCGTTCCCTGTCCGCCGACCCCACCGACGAATCGACCTATCGTACGAGCCGGGCGGTATTCGAACTGGACCATGAGTTCGGCGACGACTGGACCTTTCACAGCCAGGGGCAGTACGTGCGCCAGCGCAGCGATGGCCGCAGCCAGTCCTATCTCGCCAGCGGATTCGCCGGGGCACTGGACGCCGTGGATCGCAGCTTCCGCTATTCGGGAACCTACTGGACCTGGCAGAACGACCTGAGCGCCACGTTCCGCCATGGCGACGTCACGCATAGCTTGCTGATGGGGCTGGACCTGGCGCGGACGCATGCCGGCGACAACGGCAGCGGCAGTACCGAGGAAGGCGTCACGGCGGACACCTCGAACATCGACGCCGTGATCGTCACCAGGCCGCTTGCCTACGATCTGCGCAGCAGCAGCGATTTTTCCGCGAAGTTCAACACGCTGGTGACGCCGGTCAGCACCACGGTGCAAGCGCTGGGTGGCTCGTGGCAGACCAACGCCGGCCTGTACCTGCAGGACCAGATGGCGATCGGCGAGCAATGGAACGTGCTGGTGGCGCTGCGCCGTACCCAGTACGAACTGGAGACCCGCTGGCAGGACGGTTCACCCCGCCGGGTGCGCAAGTCGCGCTGGATCCCAAAAGTGGGCGTGGTCTACAAGCTTTCGCCCACCATCGCCATCTATGCCGACTCCTCCACCGGCTTCCAGCCCGATCCCCTGCTTGGCAAGGACGGCCAGCCGCTACCGGTGGCCACCTCGCGCCAGGTTGAACTCGGTGCGAAGTTCGACCTGTTCGACCAGCGCGCGCGCCTGACGGCGGCGCTCTACCGCATCCACGTCGACCACAGCATCGACCTCGTCTCGCCCGAACCGCCTTTTTTCGCGACGCCGGGGCCGGGCCAGACCAATCGCGGGCTGGAAGTGGAATTCGCGGGACAGGTCGCACCCGGGCTCGACGTGCTCGCCAGCCTCACTGAAGCGCATATCAGCAACCACGACGACACCCGTCCGACCGGTGCGCCGAAACACCAGGCGGCGGTATGGGCGAGCTACCGCTTCGGCCAGGGCACGGTGAAGCCGTGGGGCGTGGCGGCCGGCGTTCTCGCCCGTAGCCGCAGCATCGGCCGCACGAGTTCGGACGGGCGATATTTCGGCATCCCCGGGCAAGCCAGCGTGGAAACCAACGTGTCGCGCTACGGCGAGCACTGGCGGCTGACGCTCGGCGTGAAGAACCTCTTCGCGCGCACGCTGTACGCCGTGAACTTCGACGAGACCTTCGTACCGATACGACAGGGGCGCGTGGTCTTGCTCACCGGCACCTACGACTTCTGACCGCCCGGATTCGTCAGCCAACCGATTTCGCGAACGCCTTCAGCGCGACCTCGCAGGCCTCGCGTCGGAAGGCGTCACGCTCGGCACGTCCGCTCGGTCCGCCGAGACGAGGGATGTCGTAGCAGCCGTCGGCGCCCGGCACGCCGCCGTGACGACGCCAGAACCTGTCGTACGAGGCGACCGTCACGCCGGCACGGCGGTCCAGTGGATGCGCCGCACAGGATACGCCGCGTACGCGCTCCACCCCGTAATACGTGGCCAGTGCACGCACCACCGCCAACAGCAGGTCACGAGGACGCAGTCCGCCGCTGGCCCGGCTGAACCGGGCGATCGCACCACGGCCGAGATAGGCCCACGAGCCACGCATGGCGCCGACGAGCAGCCCCTCCGTGCCACCGAAGGTGATCGCGCAGGACGAGACCACTTCCTTGTCGCCATTCAGCAGGTACAAGCCGAGTTCCCCGGTGCACTCGCTTTCCGGGGCGCGCGCATGCAGATAGGCCATTTCGCCATCGCCGAGCGGCAGCGTGGCGAGGCGCACGTCATGGCCCTTGAGCAGGCGATTGCTCAAGCGCTCGGGGAATTCGCGCGCCATGAAGCGATAGTGGGCTTCGATGAGCCGCGCGCGGGCGTCGAGATCGAAAGACCGCGAGATGTAGTGCGACTGCCAGCGCTCGTACACTCGCGGGTTGAACTCGGCGGCGACCCGCATCGCACGCGATGCGCTCACCAACCGGAGCCATTGGGCCTGGCGGCGAAACGCCGTGAGCGTGCGCAGGAGGTAAGCGAGCCGTCGTTCCGGCATGGGCCGGGACCGTCGCAAGATCGCGCGCCGCCGTGCATGGTCGAACACCAGGCCCAGGGGGCCACGATCCTGGCGGGGCGACGTCCAGCTTAACGGCAGGTCGTCGAAGGGCGCGCTGTGGGGGTAGCGGGGCTGCATACCTCCAAGACGTACGGCGACCGGGAAATTGAAATGCCAGTTGGCAGGAACCCACTTCCTTGGTGAAAACCCATTCCCGCCCTGGCGGAAACCGCTGCTCTTGTGGGAGCTGCTTCAGCGGCGATGGGTGCTTGCCCCACCCTGGCCCGCTGCCGCGGGATCGCCGACAAGGTCGGCTCCCACAGGTTCATGGCAGCTGACTCTTCCATGGCGGAAACCCCTGCTCTCGTGGGAGCCGCTTCAGCGGCGATGGGTGCTTGCCGTAACTTGGCCCGCTGCCGCGGGATCGCCGACAGGGTCGGCTCCCACCAGGGTTTGGCTGGTCCCGCCGCGTGGTCAGGCGCGGGGCTTGCGCCGTTCGCCGTTCCGCTTGCGCCGCTCGTCTTTCCAGACGATCCACGCCGCCAGCAGGGTCAGCAGCGCCATGGCGAACCAGGTGATCGCGTACATCAGGTGGTTGTCGGGGAAGGCGATGACCGTGAGCCCCCCGACCGGGCCGTCGTTGCCCTCGCCGCGCCCCGGCGAGGATGCCGCATCGGCATCGACGAAATAGGGCGCCACGTCGTCGAGACCTTTCGCCGCGGCGATGGCGGCCACGTCACGCGAGAACCAGCGATCCTCCGCGGGCCGGTTCGGCTGCAGGAACGCGCCCTTCGGTTCGCTGATGCGAAGCAGCCCGGTCACCGAGGTTTCCGCCGACGGCCCCGGAGTGCAGGTGGCCTTGCCCCCGCACCAGGTGGGCGAAACGAAGCCACGATTCACGACCACCACGTCGCCGCTGCGCAAGCGCAGTGGCGTCAGCAGCCACGAGCCCATGCCGAGTTCGGTGCTCGCCCGGACGCGCACGCTCTTGTCCTGCAGGAAGCGGCCGACGAGCTTCACCCGACGGTATTCGTCGTTGGAAGCGCTTACCACCGGCCACTGGCCGCGGCCGGGCGCATCCACCGGTTCGGCGTGCACCCGCGCATCGACGCGAGCGACCAGGTCGTGTTTCCACGCCCGGCGCTGTACCTGCCAGACGCCCAGCGCGACGAACCCCGCGAACAACACTACCCCGAGCAGGGCCAACAGGCCCAGAACGAAGACGCCGCGCGGTCGGCGCGGCGTCGTGGTGTCGTTGGCGCCTTCCACGCTCAAGGCAGGTTCTTCACCTGCTGCTCGGTCATGTCATGGGACATGCCCGGCATCATGTTCGAGTTGAGGTGGAACATGACCCAGATCGAACCAGAAAGCGTGATCACGACCAGCACCAGCGTGAAGATCAGCGCCAGCATGTTCCAGCCGCCTTCCGACTTCGTGTTCATGTGCAGGAAGTAGATCATGTGCACCACGATCTGGATCGCGGCGAAGGTGAGGATCACCACCGCCAGCGTCTGCGAGTTCGGGATGACCTTGCCCATCACCAGCCAGAACGGGATGGCGGTGAGTACCACGGCGAGGAAGAACCCCGTCATGTAGCCCTTCAGCGTGCTGTGGCTGTGACCGTCGTCGTGATCGTGGTGATCGTGTTGTGGGTGATCGTGCGATTCGATGTGCGCGCTCACGGCAGCACTCCCATCAGGTAAACGAAGGTGAAGACGCCGATCCAGACCACGTCGAGGAAATGCCAGAACATCGACAGGCACATGATGCGGCGCTTGTTGGCCGGCGTGAGCCCGAAGCGGCCCACCTGGAACAGCAGGGTGATCAGCCAGACGATGCCGAACGTCACGTGCAGGCCGTGGGTACCGACCAGGGTGAAGAACGACGACAGGAACGCACTGCGCTGCGGACCCGCGCCTTCGTGGATCAGGTTCGCGAACTCGTACAGTTCGATGCCGAGGAAGGTGGCGCCGAACAGGCCGGTGACGACCAGCCAGGCCATCATCGTGCCCTTGCGGTTCTTCTGCATCTCCAGCACGGCGAAGCCGTAGGTGATCGAAGACAGCAGCAGCATCGTCGTGTTGATCGCGACCAGCGGCAATTCGAACAGATCGGCGCCGGAAGGGCCACCCGCGTAGCTGCGGCCGAGCACGCCATAGGTGGCGAACAGGCAGGCGAAGATGAGGCAGTCGCTCATCAGGTAGATCCAGAACCCGAGCAACGTGCCGTTGGCCGGGTGGTGGTCTTCCTTCATCCAGAACTGGATGTCCTGGTCCGCGACGGCGGCGGAGGGCGTGGCGTTCATATCAGACATGGGCGGCAAGCTCTTCCGTGCGGGCGGCCTCGGTCCGGGCCACGACATCGGCGGGGATGTGGTAGTCGCGCTTGTAATTGAAGGTGTGGCCGATCGCGGTCACCAGCAGGGCCACGAAGGCGATGCCGGCGATCAGGAACATGTGCCAGATCATGGCGAAGCCGAGCACGAAGGCGAAGCCCGCGATGATGATGCCGGCGCTGGTGTTCTTAGGCATGTGGATCGGCAGGTAGCCTTCGGTGCGACGACCGGCGTTACGCTCCTTCATGTCCCACCACGCATCCGATTCGTGAATGATGGGGGTGAACGCGAAGTTGTATTCCGGCGGCGGCGAGGACGTCGACCATTCCAGGGTACGGCCATGCCACGGATCGCCGGTGACGTCGCGCAACTCGTCGCGGCGCTTGTAGCTGACCCACAGCTGGACCAGGAACGAGCCGATGCCGAGCGCGATCAGCACCGCGCCGAAGGCGGCGATGCGGAACCAGATGGCGAGCGACGGATCCTCGAAGTGGTTCATGCGGCGCGTGACGCCCATGAAGCCGAGCACGTAGAGCGGCATGAAGGCCAGGTAGAAACCCACCAGCCAGAACCAGAACGAGCACTTGCCCCAGAACGGGTCCAGCTTGTAACCGAAGGCCTTCGGGAACCAGTAGTTGATGCCGGCGAACAGGCCGAAGATCACGCCACCGATGATCACGTTATGGAAGTGCGCGATCAGGAACAGGCTGTTGTGCAGCAGGAAGTCGGCCGGCGGCACCGCCAGCATCACGCCGGTCATGCCACCGATCACGAAGGTGATCATGAAGCCCACCGTCCACAGCATCGGCACCTCGAAGTGGATGCGGCCGCGGTACATGGTGAACAGCCAGTTGAAGATCTTCGCCCCCGTGGGGATCGAGATGATCATCGTGGTGATGCCGAAGAACGAGTTGACGCTCGCGCCCGAGCCCATGGTGAAGAAGTGGTGCAGCCACACCAGGTAGGACAGCACGGTGATGACCACCGTGGCGTACACCATCGACGCATAACCGAAGAGGCGCTTGCGGCTGAAGGTGGAGACGACCTCGGAGAACACGCCGAAGACCGGCAGCACCAGGATGTAGACCTCCGGGTGGCCCCAGATCCAGATCAGGTTCACGTACATCATGGCGTTGCCGCCGAAGTCGTTCGTGAAGAAGTTGGTGCCCGCGTAGCGGTCGAGCGAGAGCAGCACCAGCACCGCCGTGAGCACGGGGAAGGCCGCCACGATCAGCACGTTGGTGCACAACGAGGTCCAGGTGAAGATCGGCATCTTCATCATGGACATGCCCGGGGCACGCATCTTCACGATGGTGGCGATCAGGTTGATGCCGGAGAGGGTCGTTCCCACGCCGGCCACCTGTAGCGACCATATGTAATAGTCCACCCCGACATCCGGACTCTGCGCCAGCCCCGACAAGGGCGGATAGGCGAGCCAGCCGGTGCGGGCGAACTCGCCCACGAATAGCGAGGCCATCACCAGCAAGCCGCCGGCGACCGTCATCCAGAAGCTGAAGTTGTTGAGGAACGGGAAGGCCACGTCGCGCGCGCCGATCTGCAGCGGCACGACGTAGTTCATCAGGCCGGTGACCAGCGGCATCGCCACGAAGAAGATCATGATCACGCCGTGAGCGGTGAAGATCTGGTCGTAATGGTGCGGGGGCAGGAAGCCGGGATTGCCGTTGAAGGCGATGGCTTGCTGGGCGCGCATCATCAATGCGTCGGCGAAGCCACGCAGCAGCATCACGATGCCGAACACCATGTACATGATGCCGATCTTCTTGTGATCGATGCTGGTGAACCATTCGCTCCACAGGTAGCCCCACAGCTTCGCCCGGGTGATCAGGGCGAGCAGCGCGATGCCACCGATGGCGACCATGATGAAGGTGCCGATGAGGATCGGCTCGTGGTATGGGATCGCCTCGAGGGTGAGGCGTCCGAAGATCAGTTTGGCTAGATCGGGCATGTTCATTACCGGACTCGGCAAGGCTTGAATTCTGAGGAGGCCGCCGCTCTTAGAGCGGACGTCCGGCAGGTGTCATCGGCTGGCCGGCGGTGCCGTTGCCGACGCACAGGGCGCCGACATAGCGCTGGCGGGCGTCGGCCAGGCCCACTCGCGCGCGGGTCGCGGCGTCGAGCGAGGTCACGTTGTACGCACCCACCACGCCCTGGCCGCCGCGCGCATCGAGTGCCGCCATGTCGTTCATGCACATGCGGTTGGATTCGACGCAGCGGTTGAGGATGGCGTTGTAGAGGCCGGGGGTGACCGTCCCGTAGTAGTGGACCGGTTCCTTCTCGCTCGGCTGTTCGAGCTTGAGGTAGTCCTCGCGGCCGAGCTGGTCCGCGCTCGCCTTGGCCTTCGCCACCCAGGCGTCGAAATCGGCGTCGGACAGGCTATGGAAGCGAAAGCGCATGTCGGAGAAGCCGGCGCCGCTGTAATTGGCCGAAATGCCTTCGAAATCGCCGGTTTTGTTCATGACCGCATGGAGCTTGGTCTCCATGCCCGGCATGGCGTAGATCATGCCGGCCAGCGAGGGCACGAAGAACGCGTTCATGACGGTGGAGGCGGTGATGTGGAACTCGATGGGGCGATCCACCGGGGCGGCCATCTCGTTCACCGTGGCGATGCCCTGTTCCGGATAGAGGAAGAGCCACTTCCAGTCCAGCGCCACGACCTCGACCACCAGGGGCTTCGTGCCGGGGGCCAGGGCGCGGCCCTGGGAGACCTGTTCCAGGGGACGGTACGGGTCCAGCTTGTGGGTACTGGTCCAGGTCACGGCGCCCAGGGCGATGATGATCAACAGGGGTGCCGACCAGATCAGCAGTTCCAGCACCGTGGAGTGGTTCCAGTCCGGGGCGTATTCGGCACGGGCCGCCTCGTTCGACGCCCGGTACTTCCAGGCGAAGATCAAGGTCATCGCGATCACCGGGACGATGATGATCAGCATCAGCACCACGGAAATGATGATCAGGTCGCGCTGCTGCCGGGCGATGTCGCCCGAGGGGGATAGCAGCACGGCATCGCAGCCCGACAAGAGCAGGGCCAGGGCGGGGATCAGCAATCCGCGCAACATCTTCATGGACATTCGCATGATGGAGGCAACCGTGGGGACACGAAAAAATACGCCGATACGCCTGCGCAGGCCATAGGACACTTTGTCCCATGGCCCTGCAAGCCGAGTAGTGCGATCCTTGGCTATCCTGCCATCCACCTCCCCGAGCGGGCCGAATACGATGTCGAGCATTTCACACGCCCATCACAATGCCGCGGAAGGCGCCGAGAACGACGTCCGCCGCCAGCACCAGACCAGCCACGCCGCCGTGGCCCCCGGCGAGATCGCCGTGGGCGTGGTCATCGGCCGGGCTTCGGAATACTTCGACTTCTTCACGTACGGCATCGCGTCCGTCCTCGTGTTCCCGTCGGTGTTCTTTCCGTTCCTGAGCCAGCTGGACGGGATCCTGCTGGCCTTCACGATCTTCTCGTTCGCCTTCATCGCGCGCCCCATCGGCACCACGCTGTTCATGGCGATCCAGCGCAACTGGAGCCGGGGAACCAAGCTTACCGCCGCCCTGTTCCTGCTGGGCACCTCCACGGTTTGCATCGCCTTCCTGCCGGCGAACACGTCCAATGGCTACACGGTCATTGTGATTCTGTCGGTGCTGCGCTTCTTGCAGGGCATTGCGCTGGGCGGCTCCTGGGACGGCCTGCCCTCCCTGCTTTCGCTGAATTCGCCGAAGAACCGCCGCGGCTGGTACGCCATGCTCGGCCAGCTGGGAGCCCCGACCGGCTTCCTGATCGCCGCCTCGCTGTTCCTCTTCCTCAACACCCAGTTGTCCCGTGAAGACTTCCTCGGCTGGGGCTGGCGCTATCCCTTCTTCGTGGCCTTCGCGATCAATGTCGTGGCCCTGTTCGCCCGCCTCCGCCTGGTCGTCACCGAGGAATACACCCAGCTTCTGGAAGAGCGCGAGCTGGAGCCGATCGGCATCATCGAGATGATCCAGGCACAGGGCTACAACCTGTTCATCGGTGCCTTCGCGGCGCTGGCCAGCTACGCCCTGTTCCATATCGTGACGATCTTCCCGCTGTCGTGGATTTCCCTCAGCCGCTCGCAGGACATCAACGACGTCCTGGTCGTGCAGATCGTCGGTGCCTTCGTGGCGATCCTGGCCACCGTGGCCTCGGGCGTCATCGCCGACAAGGTCGGCCGCCGCAATACGCTGGGCACGATGGCCGTGCTGATCGGCTTGTTCGCCATCGCCTCGCCCTGGCTGCTCGGCGGCGGCAAGATCGCCCAGGATGCCTTCCTGATCATCGGCTTCGCCCTGCTCGGCCTTTCCTATGGCCAGGCGGCCGGTACCGTCACCGCCAACTTCGCCAAGCGGTTCCGTTACACGGGCGCGGCCCTGACCTCCGACTTCGCCTGGCTGATCGGCGCGGCCTTCGCCCCACTGGTGGCGCTGGGCCTGTCCGCCCGTTTCGGACTGGTCGCGGTAAGCGCCTACCTGCTATCGGGCGTGGCCTGCACGCTGCTGGCGCTGCGCATCAACAAGGCGTTCGAGACGGACCGGAACAAGGCTTAAGGGGGCGGGTCCTCCCCGGAATAGCCGCCCGATCTCCGGCGCCGTGCCCGCCCGGCACGGCGTACCCTATGCCTCATGCTCTTCGACCTCCCCGACCACGACACCCTCTACCGGGCCCTGCTCGAGCGTGATCCCGCCTATGACGGCCACGTCTTCGTCGGCGTGACCAGCACGGGCGTTTTCTGCCGGCTCACCTGCCCGGCGCGAAAGCCGAACGTCGAGAACACCCGCTTCTTCGACTCCGTCGCTGGCTGCTTCGAAGCCGGCTTCCGGCCCTGCCTTCGCTGCCGTCCCCTCGATCCGGTCGGCCAGCGCGAACCCGTGGTGTCGGCCCTGCTCCGGCATCTGGAAGACGAGCCGGAGCGGGTCTGGTCCGAGGACGACCTCGTCCGTCTCGGCTACGATCCTTCCACCGTACGCCGGGCCTTCAAGCGTCATCTCGGCCTCACCTTCCTCGACATGGCCCGCCTGCGCCGGGCAGGGCGCGGCATGGACCGCCTCGCGGCTGGCGCCAGCGTGATCGATGCCCAGCAGTCGGCCGGTTACGACTCCGGGAGCGGCTTTCGCGAAGCCATCGTCAAGCTGATCGGCGACAGCCCGGCCGGGCTGCGTGGGCGCGAACTGCTCAAGGCCGACTGGATCGAAACCCCTATCGGCAGCATGCTGGCGGTGGCCGATACACATGCCTTGCACCTGCTCGAGTTCTTCGACCGGACCGCCTTGCCCACGGAACTGAAACGGCTGCGCGAGTCGAGCCGCTCCACGATCACGTTCGGTCGCACGCCGGTCATCGACCGTATCGAGGCCGAGCTACGCGATTATTTCGCCGGAACCCGGCTGGCCTTCGAGACGCCGCTCGCCCTGCACGGTTCGGTGTTCACCAAGGCGGTGTGGGACGAGTTGATCGCCATTCCGCCGGGGACGACGCGCAGCTATTCGGACGTCGCGGCAGCCGCGGGACGGCACACGGCGGTTCGGGCCGTCGCCCGGGCCAACGGGGCCAACCAGATCGCCATCGTCATTCCCTGCCACCGGGTGATCGGGGCGGATGGGTCGCTCACCGGGTATGGCGGAGGATTGTGGCGGAAAGACTGGCTGTTGCGGCACGAGAGGAAGGCCGCGGCACGTTGATCGCGGAGTCGCGGACCAGTCCACTTCCCACCCGGGCGCGGGGACAGGTCCGCTCTCAACCGAGCATACGCCGTGGTGGGAGCGGACCCTGTCCGCGATGGGAGCTTGCCTCAGCCCAGCACCGGATACGGCCCTTCCGCGAACACCTCGTCGTGATAACCCTTCACGCCGATGGCTCGCGCGAGTTCGCTACGAAAATCCTCACCGCGCCGCAGGCATGCCAGCACGAAGGAGAAGTCGCGCTTCGGCGACCAGCCCAGGTCGCGCCGGGCCCGCGCACTGTCGTACACACGGTCGAGCGAGGGCAGCAATTTCCACCCCTGCGTCGCATAGAGCGCGTCGACTTCCGGGAACAGTCCTCGCACCACGGCAGCCGCATCACGACGCAGCGCGGTGACATCGCTCCGCGCAAAAGGTGTCGCCGCGGAGACGATGTAACGGCCGAACCCCAGTGCGGGCGACTTGTCGAGTGCGCACAGATGGGCCTCGACGATGTCCTCGATATCGGCTCGCCGGTACAACAGCTCGTTGGCCTGCATGTTCAACGTGGCGTATTCGGAGCGAACGCTCGCGTTGTCGTCGTCCTCGGGAAAGAAGCGCGAGGTGCGCAGGACGAGTACCGGCAGGCGTTCCTTGCGCGCCACCAGTTCGCACATGCCTTCGGCCGCGATCTTCGTCGCGCCGTAGATGTTCTTCGGCACGGGCACGACGTCTTCGTCGATCCAGGCCGCCGGTTCCCCCGGCGCGGGCGACAATGCCGCGCCAAACGTGCTCGTCGTGCTGGTGAAAACGAACGAGCGCACGCCATGCGCGACCGCGGCCTCCAACAGCGCCACCGTGCCAGCCACATTGGTGTCGACGAACTGCCGCTTGGAATGCGTCGCGACGTGCGGTTTGTGCAACGTGGCGGCGTGGATCACGCGCGTGACGCCGGACATGGCATCACGCACGAAGGCTTCGTCGGCGATGGAACCGACGATATCCGTGTGCGAGGAGGACTTGATGTCGAGGCCCTTCACCGCACGGCCATCCGCTCGCAAGCGGCGGACGAGCGCCTCGCCGAGATGGCCCGCGCTGCCTGTGACGAGAACGGTCATCGCATCCTCACCAGATGAGGTCGTCGGGCACGACGAACTGCTTGTAGTAGTCGTCGACATCTTCTTCCGACGGTGCCGCCGCGCCTTCCTTGCGACCGTGGTCGAGCACGATCATGTCCGGTGCGCGGGCGTGGATCTTGTCGGCGGGCAAGCGGGGAATCAACTCGTAGCCCTCACCGGCACGCGCGATGGCAAGCGCGCCGGATGCCAGTTGCGCGCGGAGCGCGTCGTTGACGAAGATGCTGGCGATCTTCTCGCCATCCGGGAAGCGATAGGCGCTGTCACCTTCGCGCTTCACCTTGGTCGTCTCGATGATCTGGCGCACCTGGGCGCGGATTTCCTTCGCGCGGGCCTCGGCGTTGCGCTCGGCGGCCAGGGCCCGGTCCCGTTCGGCACGCTCCGCCTGCAATTTGCGTGCGTCGATGGAGTCATCGGTCGGAGGCGGCGGCGCCTTGCCCTGCCGCTGCTTGGCCTGGTCGCGCACGATCTTGGCGGCCTTGTCTTTCTTGACCAGGCCAGCCTTGAGAAGTTGTTCCTGTAACGGATTGCGCATGGCGAACGTTTCTTTATCCCGCTGGGACATCGATTCTAGCGCCGAAGGGTTGGTTACATCGCGTTACGTGCCTAGGCTTGGTGGCCTCCCCGGAGGTAGAACGAATGCACGTCCTCATTTCCCCGCGCTCCCTGCGCCTGAGCCTGGCCCTGGCCACCCTCCTTGCCACCCCTGCGTTCGCGGCCGACCGGTTGCCGCCACGCGCGGAATGGAAGGCGAGCAGCTCCTCCCAGCAGGTGCCCGCGCTGGCACCCGAACACGCGATCGACACCGATGAGACCACCCGCTGGGGTGGCGCCTTCAGCCCGGGCCAGTGGTTCCAGGTGGACCTGGGCAAAGTGGCGAAGGTCGGCGGCGTACGGATCCATTGGGACAGCG
This sequence comes from Luteibacter sp. KNZ12-1A, assembly GCF_056755675.1. Taxonomy (NCBI): domain Bacteria; kingdom Pseudomonadati; phylum Pseudomonadota; class Gammaproteobacteria; order Lysobacterales; family Rhodanobacteraceae; genus Luteibacter; species Luteibacter sp. KNZ12-1A. The sequence goes on from NZ_JBPGXU010000003.1 coordinate 131,954, forward strand.
GTTTCGCCGCCGCGTACTCGATCCAGACCTCCGTGGATGGCAAGGATTTCCATCCCGTCTACACCGTGACCGACTCGCCTGGTGGAACGGAGTACCTCGTATTTCCCGCCACCGAGGCGCGTTTCGTGCGCCTCGCCGCGCCGGCGCGCACGGCGGACTGGGGCGTGTCCGTGTTCGAGTTCGAGCCGTTCGCGGCAGCCGATGCGGCCCGCATCGCCGGGCTCGATGGCAAGGACGATGGCGCCTCGCTCTGGTCCGATGGCCACGCCAGGGGGATCGTCGGCAAGGGCCCCCGTGGCACACGGCAACTCGACATCGCCCTGCCCCGTCCGTTGAACATCGCGGGCGTCGAGGTCCTCTGGGACGGGCCGCGTGATGGAGCCACGCTCCAGGCACGCGATGCCAAGGGCGCCTGGTCCACCCTCGACAACGATCCCGGGAGCCTCGGCGACAGTTCCTATCTCGCGGCGCGCGAGGCTAGGGACGTCGGCGCGTTGCGTCTCGTCGTCGGCGCGAAGGACGGCGCCACGCCCCGGATCAAACGCCTGCGTTTCCTCGGCCCCCTCCGCGCCATGACGCCGATGAAGCGTTACCAGGTAGCCGCTTCACGCGACAACGCCGCGCTATTCCCTTCCTCGCTGCACATGCAGCAGGTGTACTGGACGGCCGTCGGCGTGCCGGCGGGACTGCAGAAGTCGATCTTCGACGAATACGGCAACATCGAACCGTTCAAGGGCGGCCCACAGGTCCAGGCCATCTGGCGCGATGCGTCGGGCCGCACCGCCGTCTCCGACGGCGCCGAGCGGAAACACGCGCTGCGCGACGGCTGGAAGCCCATGCCATCGGTGAGCTGGACCGCGCAACCGGGGCTCTCCATCACCAGCGAAGCCATAGCGGTACAAGGCGACGGGCAGCCCGTCGTCCTCCTGCGCCATCGCCTGCACAACGATGGCGCCACCGTCGTCGACGGCACGCTGTCCCTGGTCGTACGTCCGATCCAGGTCAATCCGCCATGGCAAAATGGTGGCGCATCGCCGATCCACGACATCGCGATCACCGGCACCGGCGCGAGCACGAACGTGCGCGTGGAAGGAAGGACGCTACTGACCTCGCTCACGCCAGTGGACCAGGCCGGGGCCGCTCCCTTCGGTGCGCATGGCGAAACGGAAATCACGACGAACGCGGCGGCGGGTTCCTCGCCCGCCGCAAGGGAAGCCCATGATCCGGACGGCCTCGCCGCCGGACTGCTCGGCTACCGCGTACACCTGGGCCCCGGGCAGACGCGCGACGTCGTCCTCGCGTTCCCACTCGGCAACGCACCGGCCGATGCGAACGGCCACCTGCCCGAACCGCCACCGATCGATCGTTCCGTTTTCACCGCCGCCGGATACGACGCGTTGGCGGCCGAGGTGTCCGATGAATGGCAGAAGCGCCTCGGCAGCGTGGGCATTTCGCTACCGGACGAATCGCTGGTGGATATCCTGCGTTCGCAGGCGGCATACATGCTGGTGAACCAGACCGGCCACGCCATGCAGGCGGGACCGCGCAACTACAACCGCTCGTTCATCCGCGACGGTGCTGCGACCGCGTCGATCCTGTTGCGCATGGGCGAGGTCAAGACCGCACGCGACTACCTCGACTGGTACGCGGCACATGCGGTGCACGAGAACGGCCTGGTCTCGCCGATCCTCAACGCCGACGGCAGCGTGAACCGCGGTTTCGGTTCGGACATCGAATACGACAGCCAAGGGGAATTCATCAACCTCGTCGCCGACGTGGCCCGCTTCGGTGGGGGTCCCGCCAGCGTGAAGGACTATCTGCCCAAGGTCCGTGCCGCGATGCGTTTCATGCAGGAACTGCGTGAACGCACGATGGTGCCGGGATACCTGTCGAACCTGCCCGCGCCCGAACGCTTCCACGGGATCATCGCCCCGTCGATCAGCCACGAAGGCTACTCCAGCCCTACGCACAGCTACTGGGACGACTACTGGGCATTGAAAGGCTGGCACGACGGCGCATGGCTGGCCGAGCAATGGGGCGACAAGGACCTGACCGCCTACGCGCGTGAGCAGTACGCGGCCCTGCGCGAATCGCTGCGCAAGTCGATCGAAACGACGATGGCCTGGAAGGGTTCCGACACCATTCCCGCCGCCGCCGATCTCGGTGATGGCGATCCCACCAGCGTATCGATCGCACTCGACCCGACGGGACAGATGGACGTCCTGCCGCACGATGCGCTGGTGAAGACCTTCGACCGTTACCTCGCTGACGTACGCAAGCGCGAAGCACCGGGCGAGTTGTTCGCATACACGCCGTACGAACTGCGCAACGTGCTGACCTACGTGTATCTCGACCGGCCGGACGACGCCGCCGAACTACTCGCCGACGTCGTTCGCGATCGCCGGCCACCCGAATGGAACATGTGGGCCGAGGTGGTGCATTCGCGGCTTCGTCATCCGGGCTATCTTGGCGACATGCCGCATACCTGGATCGGCTCGGAGTACGCGCGCACCCTCTTCGGCATGCTGATGCGCGAAGCCGACGACGGTTTGTACCTCCTGCCAGGGGCTCCGGCATCGTGGGTGACGGGAAGCGGCCTCTCGGTAACGCGGCTACCCGTCGCCTACGGATCGTTGAGCATGACCGCCCGCCGGGACGGCAAGACCTTCACGGTGACACTCGACCAAGGCATCCGCGCCGGCACGCCGGTGCGAGTGTTCTGGCCCGGGCGAGCGAAGCCCGTGAGGGTGACCGCCGATGGCAAGGCGGTGAAGGAATGGGATGCCGATGGCGTGAAACTCGCCAGGCCCTTCCACACCCTCACGGCGGAGTACTGACGCGCCATTACATGAATTCGACGAGAACCCTGACCCTGCGGCTGAAACGGCCACCCCGCACGGTCGGGCGGATCTCCCGCAAGCGCGCGTTGAAGGTATATACATCGCCGGTGCCTAACGCGTTGAACCGGGCCCCCGCTCCGGGAGCGATATTCTTTTCATTCTCGTCGCCGAGTTCCAGCCCGACATTCTCGGGCCCATCGAGCGTGAACAGGTCCGGCTGGCCGACAACCGCATCGCTGGCGTCACCGAAGGTGAATTTCGCGACGAGGCCCACCGGCTCCTGGCACTGGTCCACCCTGAGATGGAAGGCTATATGTATCGGGTCGCGTTCATGACGACGCCCGCTGAAGCCGCTCCGCTGGCGGTAAGGACCGCCATGGCGACTACCATGGCGGTCCGTCGTGATGTCATCCGGTTCGTTCCAGGCATGCGAAGCGTTCCTTCCGGTGGACGATGCGGTCGTCGG